>JAYVLG010000001.1:0-5513 GCA_043759595.1 Sulfurirhabdus sp.
AGGCGTGCTGATGGCATTATGTGGGGTTGGACCAGCCAGGGGTCGGGTATGGGTAACACTAATCAAAAAAAATTACGGGCGTTTCCGGATGAGAACTATATAGCGACCGCCTGAAAGTCGCTCTGCCGAGGCAGAAGATACCCCCGGCACAGTTTTCGCGACGCGCTCAACTTCCACTGCAATACGCTCAATTGTGCCAATATCCGTACCGGATATTTTTACCCCGATGGGACTTTTGATGCCTGTTGCCAGCATGTCGATGCGGTTTCGGATTGGCGGTACCCAGATGTTGGCTAGCCCCGGAATCTTCACGACACGATCCAGCTCTTCCACCAGTTTATCCTGGGTCATGCCAGGTCGCCATTGATCGTGGGGTTTAAACTGGATGGTGGTTTCGAACATCTCGATGGGTGCCGGATCAGTGGCACTTTCAGCACGCCCGGCTTTGCCAAACACGCGAGCGACTTCCGGTACGCTTTTTATCATTCGGTCACTCTGTTGCAGCAGTTCGGCAGCTTTGGCTACAGATAGTCCCGGCAAGGCAGAAGGCATGTAGAGAAGATCACCCTCGTCAAGCGGTGGCATAAATTCGCCCCCGAGTTGCATCATCGGCCATAGAGAGGTTGTAAATGCCAGTACGGCAACTACTAATGTTGTTTTTGGTTTGCGTAACACGACGTCCAGCAGTGGCCGGTAAACCGCAATCAGTAAGCGATTAAGTGGATTAGCTTGCTCGCTCGGTATTTTTCCCCGAATCCAGTACCCCATCAGGATCGGGATTAATGTGACGGCCAAGCCTGCTGCACCTGCCATCGCATAACTCTTGGTGAAGGCAAGCGGGCCAAAGAGTCTGCCCTCCTGTTCTTCCAGTGTGAATACTGGCAGAAAAGACAGCATGATAATCAGCAGGCTGAAAAAAAGTGCAGGCCCGACTTCTACAGCTGCATGGGTGATCACTTGCCAGTGTGTGGGGTTGTCTAACGTCTGCCCTGGATGTTCGTGATGCCAGTATTCCAGTTTTTTGTGCGCGTTTTCAATCATCACCACGGCTGCATCCACCATTGCCCCGATGGCGATTGCAATGCCGCCTAACGACATTATGTTGGCGTTAACACCCTGGTAGCGCATCACGATAAAAGCAATGAGTATGCCTAGTGGCAGTGAAATAATTGCCACAAGTGCCGAGCGAATATGCCATAAGAAGAGTGCGCAAACAAGCGCAACAACAATGAATTCTTCGATCAATTTGTGGCTGAGGTTTTTAACGGCATTGTCGATCAATTGGCTTCGGTCATAAGTGGTGATGATTTCCACCCCGGCGGGCAGACTTTTCTTCATGTCAGCCAATTTTGCCTTGACTGCTGAAATGGTTTCGCGGGCATTTTTGCCGGAACGCATAATGACCACGCCGCCTGCAACTTCACCCTGACCATCGAGTTCGGCAATACCGCGTCGCATTTCCGGGCCAACCTGTATTCTTGCGATATCTCCCAGGCGTACCGGTACGCCTGAGCTACTCACTGCAACAGGAACGCTGCGAAAGTCATCCAGGGTTTTCAGGTAGCCACTTGCACGCACCATGTACTCAGCTTCACCTAGCTCTACGACAGAACCGCCTGCCTCCTGGTTGCTGTTCTTGATAGCCTCCAGCACTTTGCTGTGAGAGATACGGTAGGCTGCAAGCTTCACTGGATCGAGCACGATCTGATACTGTTTGACCATACCCCCTATGGAAGCGACTTCAGCCACATTGGGTAAGCTTTTTAATTCATACTTCAGGAACCAGTCCTGTAAAGAACGAAGGTCTGACAGATCGTGCTTTCCGCTGTGATCAACCAGGGCATACTCATAAATCCAGCCAACTCCCGTTGCATCCGGGCCGAGCGCGGTCTTTGCCCCGGCAGGAAGGCTTCCCTGAACCTGATTAAGGTATTCCAGTACGCGGGAACGTGCCCAATAAAGATCAGTGCCATCTTCAAACAGCACATATACAAATGAATCACCAAAGAAAGAGTAGCCGCGTACTGTTTTTGCTCCTGGTACGGAGAGCATCGTGGTGGCGAGAGGGTAAGTGACCTGGTTTTCCACAATCTGCGGCGCCTGGCCCGGAAACGTGGTGCGAATGATAACTTGCACATCAGAAAGATCCGGCAAGGCGTCTACAGGGGTAGAGCGTACGGCCCAAAGACCCCAGAATACGAGAAATGCGGTAGCAAGCAGTACCAGAAAGCGGTTATATACCGACCATTGGATCAGGCGCGCAATCATGGGTTGCCTCCCGTTTTTTCGATATGGTCTATATCCATTCCTGTTTCGCTTTCATGAAAGGAAAAATTAATGATGTCACCTGCCATGATTCCTTTAGCGAGTTTCTGGTCGGTCAGGTTAAATGACATAGTCATCGCACCCCATCCGATCGATGGAACGGGGCCATGGGAGATGGTGATGTCATGGGTAGACAATTTCTCTACTTTTCCATGGGCTTCGTGAACAGGCGCCGTGCTCATTTTATTCTGGCTTTCCATGCGCGCCAGAACGCTTTTGAGGCTGGCTTCTGAATCAATCATGAACTGGCCGGACGTTACAACTTTTTCACCGACTTTCAAACCAGACAGGATTTCTGTTTTCCCATTTCCTTCGCGCCCGATTTTTACTTCCGCTGGATAAAATCGATGATGATCATCAGCCATGATTACCACGTTGCGTTTACCCGTAGCGATTATCGCTGTCGAGGGAACCAGCAGCATATCGCTATTGGCAGCATTGCTGATCTTCACTCGAGCGTACATGCCAGGGCGAAGTTTTCCGTTTGGATTGGTGAATTCCATGCGGACTCGTAGGGTATGTGATTCACGGTTTAGTTCAGGTAAGAGTGCAGTAACACGGCCGTCAAACGATTGTTCCGGCCAGGCGGTAAATGTTGCTGAAACGGTTTTGCCAATTGCGAGTTCAGCGCTTTGTGACTCTGGTACTTCTGCTTCGAGCCAGACGCTGGAAAGCCCATTTATTTTTGTTAGCATCTGGCCTGGCATAACGATCATGCCTTCTCGTACATTGACCTCTTGCAGAACGCCACTTAAAGGAGAGGAAATAGTCACTATTTCAAGCGGCTTACCCAGCTTTTCCATGCGCGAAATTTGGGATTTGTTCATGCCTAATTGCTGTAAACGGCCGAGCGCAGCGCTGACAATGCCGATATCACCCGTTTTTTTAAGTGCGAGATATTCTGCTTGCGCACCGTACCACTCCGGCACACGCACGTCCACCAAAGGGGCGCCGGCTGAAATGAGATCGTTCGGGGCCAGCGCGTAAACCCGTTCCACTATACCGCTCGTACGTGACTGCACTACGGCAATTAAACGTTCATTGAAACCCAGGCTGGCTACGGCTTCCACATCTTGTTCCAGCTTGCCGGTTTCCACCATGGCAAATTTAACGCCGGTGTTCTGGATAAGCATGGGGTCTATACGCATACCGACACTTCCTGAATCGCCATCATCCTCATATTGAGCTACCAGTTCCATATCCATAAAGGGAGATTTTCCTGGCTTGTCAAAGTGCTGGTTGGGTACCATAGGGTCGTACCAGTAAAGTATTTTACGTTCAGTTTTTTCTGAAGGATCACTTTGCCTGGGTTTTTCAGTCCTGCCTGTATCAACGAAATGTTTGGCGAACCAATAGCCGCCAGCGCCACTTATCCCGGCCAGGATAGTTGCAGAAGCAATAAGGGAAAGCAGGTGTTTTTTGTTCATGGTTGTGTCCCTGTGTTGAGATAGCGCAGGTTGTTGTCTACCTCTGCTCGTCTGGCCTCAAGATCAATTCGTTTCATGCGCGTTTCTATGAGCGTGGAGCGCGCATCCAGCACCGAAGTAAGCGGCTCCTGGCCGGCACGATAACCAATAGTGGTGAGTTCAACTTTTTGACCTCGCAACGGCAGCCATTCACGATCCAGTCGATCAATTTGACGGGATAAAGCGGTGCGTTCTGCAATCAGGGCTTCCAGCTCTTCTGTATGCTGGCGTAGCATTGTTTCCCGCTCTGCGGCGACACGCTCCAGTTCTTTTTGTGTTGCAGCAATTTTTGGGTCCTGTCTTGTTTTGGAAAAGAAAGGAAGATCCATTGAAAACTGCAGCGAAATCATATCGCCATACGTTTGGCCTCGCCTTTGATAAGCTAATTCAACACCCCAGTCGGGTTTTTTTGACGCTTGTGCCAATGCCATTTCAGCACGTGCAGAACTTTCTATCGTGTTAAAAATAGTGAGGTCGGGATGGTGTTGTAATCCATGACGAATATTATCTTCCGCTATAGCCACAGTTGGGGGGGCGCCAGTCAGTGGCTCATGAGAGGCCTCCCCCACCCAACGCGAAAGGGTGGCGCGTGACTGGGAAAGATCGCGTTCCAGGTCATCGCGGCGATCAGCCAGGGTGGCAGCCTCCAGACGAGGAAGCAGGGTATCGGTTGCTTTGCCTTGCCCTGCGGATAAACGGGCATTGACAGCCACTGCGAGCAGGTGGTTTTCCTTGTCCAGCTCGTCAAACAGCTTCTGTTTTTGTTGCAAAAAATACACTTTCAGCCAGGCACTCGCAGTGCCGCGTTTCAAAGCCAGTCGTTCGATCTGTAACTCCGCATCTGCCCGGGTAATGTTTGCATCAGCCAGCTGCCGGGCCCCTTCACGTTTGTCCCCGTTAGGCACCTCTTGCATCAATCCGATCATTTGCATGGTCATGGGTTCTTGGGTCAAACTCCAGGCATTGGTGCCGGAAATGAGCAAATTGTTGATGCCGATTTTTAATTTTGGATCTGGTAATTCACCTGCTGCAATGCGCAGTGACTTTGCTGCTGCCAGATTGTTTTCTCTGGCTTGAAGTTGTGAAGCACGTGAATCGGCGATGCGTAACGCTTCGTCAAATGTCAGTGCATGATTAGCTGTAGTAAAGGCGGCAAGAAATAGCGCAAGCGCGATTTTTTTGCCTGGTGCAATTGAAGTTGCTGTAAGCATGGTATTTTTTCTCCGAACAAACACGAATCTGCGTCACAAGCAATATGTGGCGCAACCTGCGAATGCTGGAGCAGCTTAAATGCGGAAGACTTTATATTGAATGCGTAGTGGCGGAGAACCACTCGACGATTGAAGGAGGTTGTTCCGGAGGTCATAGCCAGGCTGTACGGTAGCCAGTGTGAATTTTGGTAAGTCAAAAATTGCGACGAATAACGACGGTGTCAGGTCCAGCGATTGAGTCTGGTTTAACTGAGCTGTCTGGTCGCAATGTGCTTTACACAGAGGGGAGGGCTGGCTATCTTTGTGGCTCATCTGTGGACAATCCATCGGCATGGCTGACACCATGTTTGCCGATAGTGTTTCGGTAGGGAATATTTGCGGGCAAGCATATGCAGCCACCATAAACTGGCTAACAACCAGCATCACGATGGCCACGAATGAAATCAGTTGTTTTGACTTTATATTGCGCATTGAATATATCTTAAGGGAGTTCACGCATGTTGTCGAGTTT
>JAYVLG010000002.1:0-93455 GCA_043759595.1 Sulfurirhabdus sp.
ATGATACGCCCGCACTGGTTGCCACGATTCCAACCGGCGCCTTGCCCCACGGCATCTGGAGCTCGGATGACAGCAGCCGTGTTTACGTCGGACTTGAAAATGGCGACGCTGTTGACGTAATCGACAGCGCCAGCAACAAAGTGATAGCACGAGCGCCAGTCGGCCAGGCACCGCAGGCGCTGGTATATGTATCCAACGCAGTACCGACGGGTGATGGCATGACGAACCTGAGTGCCCGAGGCAGCAGCGATCCACTCAATATCGCGCTCAAAGCAAATGGTAGCGCTGCCAAGGGTTTCGTCGTGGTACGTAACGTGGGCGTGGTCGATGCGCTTGAAGTATCGCTATTCAAGCTCAAACCACAGACGTTATACAGCGTTTACGTCAGTGGCCAGACAACGCCCTTGGCAAGCTTCAAGACCAACCCGATGGGTGCCGCCAACGGAACCGTCATCGGCCCGTTGCGTGAAGCCGTTGTCACACTTTCAGGCAAGGCTGCTAACGCAAGCCGTATTTTGGTGATGGAGGGTGAAGCTGCAGCTGACCCACAAAAAGCGGTGTTAAGCAGCGCATTTTAGGCGCAGTATGATGAATGTGTTCCGTATGTTTAGGTGCATCCTCAAAGTGCATCCATTTTTTCGTACTGGCGCGCCGGGGTAAAATCCGGATTTTTCAGCCCTGGATAAAGCGAACTTAATTGGTTCTCATCCGGAAACAACTCCACCTCTCTCCCGAGTTTTCCCCAATCAATGGGGGGAGAGAAAAACAGATGTTTATGAATGGGAACTCATTAAATAAACATGAATTGGCTGAAAAAGGAACTGCTACAAAACTTTCCTGTCATTATGTTGTAAGGAATGGCTGCTCATAACGACTAAGAGAAAATTACAGGAGACTCATCATGCTCATCAAGCAACCTAGCGACATTAAACCTTCCGAAATAACGGACAAACGCATTTACCAATCTCGACGTGATTTCATGGGTGCCGCCACAAAGTCCATCGCTGCAGTAGCTGCTGGAATCGCTTTACCTGGTTTACTGTCTCATTCCCAAGAAGTGGAAGCCGCAGCTGCAGCTAAATTAAGCGGCCTTCGAAAAAGTGCATTCAGTGTGACTGATCCATTAACACCCTACAAAGACGTCACCAGCTACAACAATTTTTACGAGTTTGATACCGACAAATCTTCGCCTGCACAAATGGCCGGCACGCTGAATACCCGTCCATGGACTGTTTCGGTAGAAGGCGAAGTCAAACGCCCTAAAGTATACGATATAGAAGATCTGCTCAAGCTCGCCCCCCTTGAGGAGCGAATATATCGACTCCGCTGTGTGGAGGGATGGTCTATGGTCATTCCATGGGTGGGGTTTTCCCTCAGTGAATTGATCAAACAGGTAGAACCCACTGGCAACGCAAAGTTTGTTGAATTCGTCACACTGAACGACCCCAAGCAGTTTCCCGGGCAACACTCTGGTGTGCTGGACTGGCCTTATGTAGAAGGGCTGCGCATTGATGAAGCAATGAACCCCCTAACCTTAATGGCAGTCGGCCTATACGGTGAGGTGCTACCCAATCAGAACGGCGCACCTGTTCGGCTGGTTGTGCCATGGAAATATGGCTTCAAAAGTGCTAAATCCATCGTGAAAATCCGTTTTGTTTCAAAACCAACCACTTCTTCCTGGATGAAGGCCAACCCAAACGAATACGGTTTCTTTGCCAACGTAAACCCGAATGTCGACCATCCGCGCTGGAGTCAGGCAAAAGAACGTCGTATCGGTGAGTTTTTTAAACGTGACACCTTGATGTATAACGGATATGGTGACCAAGTCGCTCGCATGTACGCCGGTCTTGATTTGAAAAAGTATTTCTGATGAAATTTCTGCCCGCATTAAAATCTCTGGTCTTTCTCGCCTGCCTCATCCCTCTCGCAAGGCTGGGATGGTTCGGCTACACCAACCAGCTCGGAGCCAATCCCATTGAGCTCATCACCCGGTCTACAGGCACTTGGACTCTGGTGTTTTTAATGATCACGCTAGGTATTACCCCCCTGCGGAAGTTAACGGGTTGGTCGTGGCTTATCAAGCTGCGCCGCATGCTGGGTTTGTTCGCGTTTTTCTATGTTTGCCTGCATTTCACCACGTATATCTGGCTCGATCAGTTTTTTGACCCGCAGACTATTTACAAAGATATTATCAAACGGCCTTTTATTACCATCGGATTTGCTGCATTTCTGCTGCTTATCCCTCTGGCAGTCACCTCTACGAATAAAATGGTCAAACGACTGGGTGGTAAACGTTGGCAACAATTGCACCGACTGATTTATGTCATTGCTACCTTTGGCGTCATACATTACTGGTGGCTGGTTAAAAAGGACATTACGCAACCAGTAATTTATGCGGTTGTTTTGTCGGTATTGCTTGGGTATCGTGCCTTGGTATGGTTAAAAAAACACAAGGGGCAAACTTATCCAGCACACACAGCAAACCCTTGCTGAAGCCTTCTCGACAAAACTCTCGAAGAATTTATTGAAAGTCCCTCTTTCTTGTAACGTTATTCAGTATGAATAGCGTTATAAGTTAGTCAGGGTAAGCGCACGCTTTACAATATCCAGACTCACCATTCTGCGAAGGATTTGCATAATCAGCCAGGTATAGTTTAGTCAGAAGCTGGTTAAATGCAGCACTGCGCTTTGCTTCTGTCTGATTCAAAATGCCATTTTGCTGCAAAACAGCAATGAGCTTTAACGGAGCAACCCGCTGATCACCGACAATTTCAACGTGCCCCGCTTTGACTTCCACATTTTTGACAATACTGGCCTCGTCCACGGGTTTGTAAAACTGCTCTGCCAGACTGAATACGTAGTCATGCTCAATGCAAATACCAGCATTATTAAATTGCCGGCAAGTACCCCGTTCGTCCGTATCAATTTTGAGATAAGACTGTACTTGGCCAAGCAACTCGCCCGGCTGGCGGATAAAATCAGAAGCGGAAGTAATTTCAAACCATTTATCGCCGCTGACTATCTTGCAAAGGGGTTGAACCAACCCCAAAGTAAGCACTTGCATCAGCGGAGATGGTGACCCGCACTGTTCCGCAGCAGCAATCCCGGAAAAAGGGCCTGAAATAGTCACCAGCTTTAGTTTCACGTCTTTATCGCGCAGTGGATCAGGCCGTTCTGAAACCAACGCTTTGCGGGCGATCAAAGCCCCCTGACTATGCCCGACAACGGTGACCTGTTTATTGCGCATCTGTCCGGACAGGGTATCCAGTGCCAAAGCCAACTGGGCAGAACTTAGCATCATGCTATCGCGATCATTGTAGGTAAAACAGGCTGATTGCTGACCGTGAAAAGCCATCACTTCAGCCAAAGCACGAAAACGTCCCGTAGAAGCAAAACAACCATGCACCAGTACGGTCACAGGCTGATCAGAATTCAGGTGCAGCGTCCGGTCAGGGTTGTCTGTGCATGGGCCCAGCCCCGGAATAGTCAAACTGACATCAGCACGGGGCAATCTGGACTGATCAAATGAGAGCAAAGCAGGATCGTTGGGGATAGAAACGCAACCAGACAAATTCGCCAGTAAGAACGCTATCCCTGCATTCAATATTTTCTTCATTTATCACTCACCTTTCATCGCATCAATTTATTTTTCATGATTCCCATGCTTAAGCAAACCCATAAATCACAAATAACCAAATAAATGGCTGAGATTTATATTGTCGCAACCAGCAGCTTGCGCCACACACTCGCCAGCCAGGGCTGTTGCTCTATGGGCAAACCAGGTGGCCGGTAATAATGGGTCAGCTCAACAAAACCTGCATTGGTCATGAATATGCGCCAGGTTTCAAGATCGTGGTATGCACCATACCGCCCCCGATTCCAGCCTTCCTGATTATTGCCCCGAGGATTTGAGCTGAACAAAACACCATTAGATTTTAGTGTGGCGTAAAGCTCGGACAGCACACGAGGCAACGCCTGACTAGGCACATGAAACAGCGAAGCATTAGCAAAAACACCATCAAAATGGTCTGCAGGCAGGTCAAGATTGAGTAAATTTTGCAACCATACATCACAACCGCTATATGTTCGCGCCATTTCAGCAAAACGAACACCCCCCTCCAAACCTACAGCAATGTGACCTTGCTGCCTGAACACTTTCAGGTCCCGTCCTGGCCCACAACCAACATCCAGAATGGTAAAAGGCAATACCCCTTCGATGTACTGCAACAATGCCGCAATGTTCTGACTGACATCATGGCCAATCGTACCTTCAAAAAAATCATTTGCTTGCTGATTATAGTATTCAAGCGTAAGGGCAGCAGCCTCTTCCAGTTCTTGCGGTTTCAGTTTCATTTCAACCTGGTATTTATGGTTTTTTCAAAAACACCCTCATTGCAGAAGCAAGTGGGCACAGAAACAAAAGATAACATTTGAAATCAGATATCAATGCTCGATTAATTTTTCCTGATTACCAACTATCCTCAGCTAAGCAGACAAGGTATTTTTCTGCTGCATCATGTTAGCAACACTTTTTCGTGTTTTCAGAAGCTTTGAGAATTAACCGCAGAGGCGCAGAGGTGATGGGCCATTCAATATTTAATTTGTGACGCTTTGTTACATGGCGGCATTTTTACTTACACAAAGCATTGCCTTTCTCCGCGCCTCAGCGCCTCTGCGGTTAATTAAATCTTACTGGTAATGTAATTTTGCGACAGGCTGAGCTAACATTTCATTACTTTCCTTACCAGCCCAGCACTTCCAGAAGATTGTTCGTCAATTTTTCCGGACGGAATGGTTTAAAAATATAGCCATCCGCACCTCTGATCAACCCTTCCATCACGTCCTCATCGCTCACCCGTGAAGTCACCATGACAACGCGCAGATTCGCCGTTCTTGCCTTGGCGCGCAGGGTACGCAATGTTTCAAATCCGTCTATGCCGGGCAATACAATATCGAGGATGACAACATCCGGCAGCGCACCTGTTTCCAATTTTTCGAGTGCCAGTTCGCCTGAACTCACATGGCTAACTTTATATCCTTCCCTGGTGAGCAAGGCTATTTCCAGCTGCGCCAATTGCGGGTCATCCTCGACAATCAGGATACTCGCGTTTTTAGGCCTGGATTGCCCCGCACCACCTGAAGAGCAATACCCCGTATTTGCCAGGTCTTTCGCCATCCGCTGTGCCTTGGCCCACTCCTGCAAGCCCTCTACAGGGTCGAGCATCACCACGCCTGCGCCGCTCACGGGGGCATGATACATCTGCAATTCACTAGCCAACGCCTTGGCATACCCCGCATGCAAAAGCCAGTCAAATGCCTGCTTCACTTCTTCGCCGCTTAATTCCGGGCATCGCATATGCACCTCTGTTGAGCTGGACTTACCATCAATCTGGGCAAGCACACTTGCTGCAACAGAAGGCATTTCAGGCGCACCCGTGTTCATGGCACGAAGCCCTTTGCTGGTTTTACTGTATATATATTCATCCATGATTCTTAGCCATTCATATTGTCGAGAAAATCAATCCGGGAATAATTTGTTTTATTTAAGGTCCTCCTACATTATAAGCGCTGAAATTCATCATTCGTCGTTTTTCATGCTTCCAAATGAGAATTTGATACAATACGTAATTCCGTTTGAGGCCATTACCTATGATTGCACCTTTTCCCTTAAGAGCTATTCCACAGAAAAATATTTTTCGCAAAGGCGATATTTTCGTACTGTTCGGTGAACTTTTTGGGAGAGGATACGCTAACGGCCTGGTAAACGAAGCCCGCAAAGCAGGCATGACGATTATCGGCGTTACCGTCGGCCGCCGCGATGAAAACAACGCTTTGCGAGCACTCTCGGACGAAGAACTGGCTGTGGCTGAAGAAAATCTCGGCGGCAAAATCATAAATGTGCCACTAATGGCCGGATTTGATCTGGATGCGCCAACTGGCGCACCCACACCGACCGATATGCTTGCTGGCATGACCCTGAAAAGCTGGCAAGAAGACAAACTCGATTTCAAACATATCGAAAAATGCCGCGAAGTGGGCGTAAAGCGCGTAAAAGATTCTATTGCACAAGTCATGAGCCAACTTGATGGCATGATTGCAGATGGCAGCAACGTCTTTTTTGCTCATACCATGGCTGGTGGTATCCCAAAGGTGAAGGTTTTCCTTGCTATTGCCAACCGAATCTACAAGGGCCGCGGCGAGCGCTTCCTGTCTTCACGCGCGCTGCTGGACAGTGATCTTGGCAAGCTGATCCTGATGAACTTTGACGAAGTAACGGCCAACACGTTTCAATATCTTATTGAAGGTAGTGCCACAATCCGCAAACGGCTGGAAAAAACAGGCGGCCAGGTACGTTACACTGCCTATGGCTATCATGGTACAGAAATTCTTATCGACGGAAAGTACCAGTGGCAAACCTATACCAACTATACCCAGGGCAAAGCCAAAATGCGCCTGGAGCATATTGCAGAAGACGCATGGAAAAACGGGGTCAAGGCCACAGTATTCAATTGCCCTGAAATCCGCACCAACTCCTCCGATATTTTTGTTGGCGTTGAGCTTTCCCTGTTTCCTCTGCTCAGATCATTGAAGAAAGAAGGCGGCGGTGCCTGGGTAGATGCACAGTGGCAAGCTTGCCATGCATTATTGCAAGAAGGCACTTCGCTTGAAGACCTGTTACATAAAATCGATGATTACAATAAAAACGGTGTGATCACAGAATTCCGTAATTTTGAAGCCTGGCCAATGGATAACTCCGCGCCCCTGGCAGATGTAATGATTGGCACCTCAGACGAAATCACCCAAATGCATATCGACCGTAAAGCACTGGTTACTGATCTGTTAAGTGCTCTGGTACTGGAAGGAACCGGACCACTGATGTTCCACGCAGCGTCTGATCCATCTGCACCGGTTGTGTGGCTGAATCATGACATTATTGCCAAACAGCTTAATTTGATACATGGTTGAAGCTAATAGGTTTCCATCCGGGAACGCTATACCCCCTCTCCCCTTGTGGGAGAGGGGCGGGGAGAGGGGTTGAATTTCAAGGCGTTACCACCCTCTCCCTGGCCCTCCCCATCAAGAGGGAGGGGAAAACAGATGTTTCCGGATGAGAACTAATAAGTAAATACTCCCCCTCGCCTTTCTGGTGAGAATAGATATTTCAAAAGTTGCAACAATTTATAAAATTCATAGTGGAATAAGTTAAAGCTCTTCACGCCACATGAAGAAAACAAATCCAACCTTGGCGAAGACTATTAACTCTAAAATACTCAAATCCACCTTTCCCTTTCAACATTTACAAAATCAAACTTTTTTAATTTTTGTTTGTTCCAACCGAAGACACGCATATCCAGTATGTGTACTATAGAATAATATGGATGCATAAAAATCATCGCAATTTTATATGAATAAGAAATCGCTACTGATTACTATCACTTCCGGCATGACGTTAGTCGGTTTGATTTTTTTAAGCGTTACGTTCTTAAGCTACCTATCGTTAACCCCAAAACAGGAAAACGATGCATGGATCGCATGCGAAGTATCAGATTTACAACCCGGCGCAATTAGAAAATGTGGCTGGAACTTCGTCTATCGCAGAACAGAGCAAGATAAACTTTCCAACTCCAAGTTTCTATTCCTGCTCGCAGATCCAAACTCTGATAATAGTAAACAGCCGGCTGAAGCCAGAAACCAATGGCGCTCTGAAAACCCTGACTTCTTTGTGTTCAAATCAATGGCGCCCATTCGTGGTTGCCAGGTGGAATTTAAAGAGCCTGGTTCAATAGGATGGGATGTACCAGAGAAAGTGGCTGTTGAAGCATTACCCTATTTTTTCGAGCCATGCGATGGACGCACCTGGGATACCAGCGGTCGACTTTATTTGCGCACAGGATACCCTCCGGAAAAAAATCTTATTGTCCCAAAAGTTCATTGGCTCTCTAAATACAATGTCCATATCTATGGTAGCTGGCTTTGAAGGAGGCCTGTCACGGCGAAATTTTTGCATTATGTTATTATCAAAATTTTGGTATTGGCCAGCCGATCGAAATCAATATTACGTCACTTCAAGCTGAGCCTGGCTTACTACTTAAAATGGATCAGCAGCACTTACAATAAGCAAACCTAAAATTTCATCAACACGGATTGGTTAAAGGGCTTCGCCCACTTCCAGCCAGCCCGATAGCTCTACGTTGAACACTATAGATCGAGGTTGAAATGTCACCTACCTGCGAAATACCACTTATTGAACAAATACTCAGCCAGTGGCAAGGCGTCATCGGCGCTGACTACGAAGGATATAAAAATCACGTTAAGCGCATGGCTGCATTCTGTTTATCGCTCCATCATTGTACCGAAGAAGAAAAACAGAAAATCACCATAGCAGCCTGCTTCCACGACATAGGTATCTGGACTGACAAAACCATTGACTACATCGCACCATCTATTCCTCCGGCGATGGCGTATTTGAAAAACAATGACCTCATGAAATGGTCAGAAGAAATCACTTTAATGATTAGTGAGCACCACAAAATAACCAGTTATAAAAACAAAAAATATCCCTTGGTGGAGATCTTTCGGCAGGGTGATTTAGTCGATTTTTCTTTAGGTGTTTTTAAATTTGGCTTATCAGCCGACCTGATTAACTCGGTAAAAGCAGCCTATCCCAATTGCGGGTTTCATAAAAACCTGGTCAAGCTGGCTTCAGCATGGTTTGTCAGGCACCCATGGAATCCCGCGCCTATGATGAAATGGTAATATCCAGCAAGGCGCTGCTCCAACACTTTGCCAAAGCTTTCGACTGGCAGTCAGGGAAGCTCGCGCGTTAGCTATCTGTTCAGGAAATAATATGAATGAAAAAAATTGGTACAAAATGGAAACAAATAAAAGCGAAGAAGGCACTTATCATTATATTGGCTCATCCTCGTTATCATTCGAAGCCGTAGCGGAAAGAATCGAAAAAGGGCAGCTAGTGCGCCTTGATGATTTATTGTACATGGATCGAGGCGAGGTAAAAGAATGGGCAAGCTGGGATAAAAGCCTTCAGCCATCGGTGTTTATTCAACCTGCATGCATTATTTCAATCATGCAGTTTAAAGGCGACCCGCGCGTGGTTCCCAATAAATAAACACTCGCGCGAATTCAGCGCTTATTCTGGTTTCAAGCATCTTTCGTGAGAGGTACGATGAGCGACAAAGGATTTGGTAAACGACTGGCGCAGGAACTGCCGCGCTGGCAACAAGAAGGTTGGGTGACTGCCGAAGGCAAGCAGGCGATCCTCGACGACATTGCCACCCGGCAGCCTAAACTGGTTTGGGCCTCTTCGCTGGCACTGATTGGTGCGCTCTTGCTGGGTGTTGGTGTCATCACCTGGTTTGCCGCTCACTGGAACGAGATGAATAAGCTCACGAAGCTCGTGCTTATCGTGGTTTCCCTCACTGCCAGTCACATCGCGCACGGTCTCTGCCTGACCCGTGACGCACTACCAAAACTCGCGCAGGGCATGGCGCTTCTCTCCGTATTATTTTTCGGAGCTGCGATCATGCTGATTGGTCAGATTTACCACATCGATGCACACTTCCCTGACGGCATAGCGTTGTGGGCTGCTGGCGGCCTGCTGACTGCATGGCTGCTCAAATCCCAGCCCGCATTGGTGGCCTCAATCGCGCTGGCAGCTTTGTGGACATGGAACGAGCAATTTGATTACCGGATGATGAATTGGCCTCTGCTCGGCTATTTGCTGCTTGCCGCCGTGCCGCTGTTACGCCATGAATGGTCTATTGCGGCCCGTGGGTGGGGCGCGCTCTTTATCCTCTGGATGGTTGGCTGGTATGCCCAGCCATGGTTCAGTGGCTCATGGGAGTCGTATGATCACATTCGCCTGTTTGCTCTGCAAGTGCTGGGGATTTCTGGCTGCTGGGCACTCGCGCAAGCCAGTGAACATCCTTTTGCCCGTGCCGTGCGCGCTGACTTTCTACTTGCAGCGCTGGCAGGGGCCTTCGTTTTCACCTTTCCCGACTTTGCGGGGCACCAGGCCAACCCTGCTCGTGACCTTGCACCGTGGTTAATTGCCCTTGCCGGCACCGCAGCGATTTATACGGCTGGCCTGCTTCGCCTTACCCGAAACAGCGAATTATCCACTGAGCGGCTACGGATTGTCATTGCACTGGGGATAGGTTTTGCTTTACTGCTTGCGATCGAGGTCATGGTACCTCGCAGTGGTGGATTGCTTGCGCTGTTCTGGAATGCCCTCTTTCTCGGGATGCTTTACTGGATCGGTGATCTCGGTATCCGCCACGGCGACCGCGCAATGGTGAACAGGGCATTTACCGCCTTTTCAATATTGGTGCTGGCCCGCTACTTTGATACTTTCTGGACACTCCTGGATCGCTCACTCTTCTTCATGGCTGGCGGCGTGTTGCTCCTGGCCGGTGGCGGCTGGCTGGAGCGCAGACGGCGCACACTCATGCATGATATAGCTGACAGGGGGCAATCATGAATCTGTGGCTGAAAATCGCTCTTCTGGCTGGCATTCAAATTACCGCGCTAGCTGCCATGATCGTCGATAAGCAGTGGACCCTGGCGACAGGCACTCCGGTGGTACTTGAAACTGAACCGGTTGACCCGCGCTCCATGTTCATGGGGGATTATGCGCGCCTTGCCTATGCTGTCAGCCGACTGCATCTCGACGGCGAATCGGCTCTTGGGGGTGATAAAGACTTCAAACGTTATGACACGGTATGGGTTGCGCTCAAACCCGACCCCAATGGCGCGAAAGCCATCTCGGTCCACCACCAGCGCAGTGATATCCCGTCCGGTCTTCTGCCACTTAAAGGCGAAGTCCAGTATTCCAACGAATTCGAGTGGGACCGCACAACAAACAAATCGGTTAAACAGCGCACACTGAATGTGCGCTACGGCATCGAACAATACTACGTGCAGGAAGGTACTGGCAGGCAAATTGAGCGGCCACAAGGAGGCGAGAAGGTCTCAATGCTTGTCGCAATCGACACACGTGGAAAAGCTGGCATTCTGGCAGTGTTGCTAAACGGACGAGAACAATACCGGGAGACGCTGTTCTGATAATAACCATTGATCGCTCTAAAGCTTCATAGGCAATGGTGATTTTAGCAGATATACCCGACCTAACTTTTAAGCATGGCAAGCTTGCAGCGCGCGTTTAATCCAAATGACGGACTGCCCCGATGACTTGAAAAGCTCAGTGTAATAGCCGAGCCTTTCAAGTTTTTTCAAACAACCACCGAAAGGACTGAGTAATTATGATCAGTCGTTTATGACATACTGAAACATCCTTTCCCCAGACCTGTCATCGAAGTTCAGTTTCAGCAGTGCTGCCAATTAATGAATACCATTAATCTTCAACTCTGCCTCGGTTGCTTCGATAAACCCATGGTCTGAATATGCAGCCTGGCCAGCTTTAGTGCCCAGAAATTTCAGATACTCCAGTGCGTTTTTTTCATGGGCTGTACCAGGGATGTTACCGGCAATATAGTTGACCTCGTTCTTCATGCTATCTTTTTCAGGCAGGTTTACGACACCGACTTTCTGGCCTTCTTTCAGGGCATTCTTGTATTCCGTTGCCCACACGATACCCACATCCACTTTTCCGGCCTTGATACCGTCAGGAATTTCCCGATGATGAACCGAGGTAAAGTAGACGTTCGGGGCGCCATAACATGACTGGCAATTTTTTCCTGCTGATAATTTGTCCCAGAGCGCGTTATTTTCCAGAACTTTTTTGGCATAGAATTTCATGATACCCTCCGTGACAGGGTTAGGCAGCATCACTTGAAGCTCAGGTCGACCTAGGTCGGCAATACCCTTGATTTTCTTTGGATTACCTTCCGCGACCATTAGCACTAGCTGGTTGTGCATATAAGTCACGTAGTCTTTACCTTTCCCTGCTTCCTTCAGTTTCTTTACCGAGCCCATGTCCACCATCCCGAATACATCAGGGGTCATCGCATAGTCTTTGTTCTTGTAAGACCACCCCCCATTCAGAATGGCGTTCATTACCTTACCGGGAGGCATGGTAATCACCCCCACCACTTCCTTGCTGTTTTTCTGAAAGGCATGGATTACGTCTTCCATGGCAAAGAATTGATTTCCTGCGAGCCATATGGTCAAGCCCGGTTTTCCGGCCTGCATCAATTCCAGGGCCTGCTCCCCTTTGACTTCTTTTCCATCGGGATAGAAAACTCGCAAGTCGTCATCCTTGTCAGCTGGAATCGGCTCGAATTTTTTGATGGCCGGGCTTTCCTGTGAGGCTTTTCCCTCATCAGCTGCAGTAGCAGATTCAACAATAAGTCCCATACTGGATATCGATATAAGCAATGCGGCAAGTAGTCTGTTCAGTTTCATGATTTATCCTCGTTAGTTTTAAATGTTACAAGTTTTCCCGGATAACAGGCTTCAGAGTAAACCGGGATAGGGCTACAGCAAAAACACTAAATGTTTAGCTGGTTTTTAAAAGCCCATATAATCGTAGCAGATTATAAAAACCATGCTTGACAAACTGCACTTTCAGCCCACGATGATGCGTAATATCCCTGCAAATCAAAACCGCGATTTCAATTACCCGGGTGACTGATTCATCAGCACAAAACACGCATTTAACACAAAAAAAATTTCCTGATTAGCAAGAAAGCTCAGTTTTAACCGCAGAGGCGCTGAGGAATTCAAGACTTAGCGAGAGTAAATAACCTCGCCAATTAACCTTGCATTACAAATATATTATTTTATGGCACGCCAACTCTGCACCTCAGCGGTTAATGCACAAAGTTGGGTAAACCACTTGGTAAACTCGCCAGCGTGGCGTTAATGATGCACTGCAAACCTATCCTCGGTTAATTGGCTGAGGATAATTGATAATCAGGAAATATTTTAATCCAAGGTTTTGCGATAGCGCTTCAAACCTATACCCACCACGAACAAAATAAACAAACCGATTGGCCATAAATGGGGCAGCGTATCCATTACGCCATTTCCTTTCAGCAGAATGCCACGCACCATTCTCAAAAAATGAGTCAGGGGTAATATTGCTCCGATGGATTGCGCCCAAGGGGGCATGCCGCGGAAGGGGAACATGAAGCCTGACAGTAACAAAGAGGGCAGAAAAAAGAAAAAAGTCATCTGCATGGCTTGCATCTGGTTCTTTGCAATGGTGGAAAACATGATACCCACTGAAAGGTTTGCGGCTATAAAGGCGAGAATTACCAGGTACAACATGGGAATACTACCCAGCATCGGCACATTAAAAATCAGGCGTGCAGCAAGCATGATCAGCGTTACCTGAATATAGCCAACCAGTATGTAAGGCACGATTTTCCCTGCCATGACTTCAAATGGTTTGACCGGTGTGGCGAGCAGATTTTCCATGGTACCGCGTTCCCTTTCGCGGGTCATGGCAAGACCGGTCATCATGATCATGGTCATGGTTAATATCACCCCCATCAGACCCGGCACAATATTGTACTGGGTGATCCCTTCAGGGTTATAGCGCCGGTGAATGTTTACTTCAAAAGCAGCGGGCTTGGGCTGCTGGGCTTGCAAAACGCCTTGCAAGTCACGATTAATTGCCGTCTGCGCCAGATTATTGATGGCGCTGATTGCATTGCCTGTGGCTGAAGGATCAGTTGCATCTGCTTCTACCAGAATATTTGGACGTTCACCTCTTTGCAGCTTTCGTGAAAAGTTTTCTGGGATATTGATGACAAATTGCACGTCACCTTCTGCGAGCATTCGATCTGCTTCTGCTTCACTGGTTGCCTGTTTTTCTACAACAAAATATTGGCTATTTTCCAAAGCGCGGATAAATGACCTTGAAAACGGACTATGGTCTGCCGACAATACCGCAGTAGGTAAATGTTTAGGGTCGGAATTGATGGCGAATCCAAACAGGATCAACTGCATCATGGGAATACCGACCATCATTGCGAAGGTGAGGCGATCCCTTCGCATCTGGATAAACTCTTTCACCACGATTGCGGAAAATCGTGACCAGGAAAAACGATCACCTCTCATGAGAAAGTATCCTTCGCCTGATCCATCATTTGAATAAAGACATCTTCCAGGCCGGGTTTGGCACGTACCCAGCGATAACGATTATCTTCCTGAAATACGGAAATACTCTGATGCAATAGTTCGGCATCGACACCACTTACATGGAGTGTGTTGCCAAATGGTACGATTTGTTTGACACCCGGTAACCCACGCAATTGTTCCGCCAGATGAATCAGTTCGTCCCCTTCTACTGACCAGGTAATGATGCCGGAGTTAGCCACCACTTCTGCCGCAGTGCCATGGATCAGTAAGTTGCCATTAGCAAGATAAGCCAGGCGGTGGCAACGTTCTGCCTCATCCATGTAGTGAGTGCTCACCAAAACAGTAATCCCATCAGCTGCGAGTTTGTGAATCTCATCCCAGAAATCACGCCGCGCTTTTGGGTCCACCCCTGCGGTGGGCTCATCCAATAGCAACAAGCGCGGTTCATGCAGCATACAGGCAGCTAATGCCAAGCGCTGTTTCCACCCGCCGGAGAGGTTTCCGGCCAACTGCTTTTGGCGTTTAGTCAGCCCGAGACGTTCGAGACTTTTCTCAACCACTTCACGGCGGTTTTTCATACCGTAAACACGTGCAGTAAAATCCAGGTTTTCCTGGATGGTCAGATCTTCGTACAAGCTGAACCGCTGTGTCATGTAACCGACCTGACGTTTGATTTCAGCGGTTTCCGAAATAACATCAAACCCTAGACAGGTGCCGCTGCCGCTATCCGGCGTCAGCAGGCCACACAGCATGCGAATCGAGGTGGTTTTGCCACTGCCATTCGGCCCGAGAAAACCATAAATTTCGCCCTTTTTTACCTGCAGACTGAGCTGATTGACGGCCTGCTTGCCGTCAAAACTTTTACTCAGGCCGTGTACATCAATGACGAAATCACCATTGGACATAAGATTTACAATGCCACATCGACAGGTTGACCCGGATGCAGTTTAACTGCATCTGCGGGAGTTGTTCTTGCTTCAATCAGGAACACCAGCTTGCTGCGGTTTTCTTTGCTGTAGATGACAGGAGGGGTGTATTCGGCTTGCGGCGAAATATAAGAAATTTCGGCAGCGATTGCAGGGCCGCAACTATCACAACTAATTTTCACTTTTTGACTCAGATGCAAACTTCCCAACGTATTCTCCGTGACGAAGAAACGCACTTTGATATTCTCTGGAGGCAGTAGCGAGACAACCGGGCTGCCTGCAGGCACCCATTCTCCTTGTACATATAAGGTATCTTGAACTAAGCCTGTAGCCGGTGAAGTGATGGATTTTTGGGCTAGTTTCCACTCCGCCTGTTTAAGTGCGGCTTGGGCGGCAGCCACATCGGATTCAGCGGCGCTGATTTCGTCGATCCGCGCACTCAACTGCGCAGTGGCTAATTGTGCATTCAACTCAGCAATACGTGCCCGATTACTTATCAATGCAGTACGCCCTGCATCCAGTTTTTGCTTCGAAATAAATCCTGTTGCCGCCAACTTTTCATCGCGACGAAAATCCTGCTCCGACTGTTTCAGTGATGCCTGAACCTGATCTCGCTGGGCGCGTATTGCTGCCAGTTCTGAAGGCCGTTTACCCTTACGCAAATTCTCCAGCTGGAACTCAGTTCGATGCAAGCGTTCCTCTGCTTCCATGCGCGCTGCTTTTTCATTTTCCTGCTCCAGTACAAAAATCGGTGCTGATTTCTGCACTTGATTTCCCCGCTGCACATTTAGCGAAATCAAGGACCCCGCATAGGGTGCGGCCACTCTCAGAAACTCACCTTCGGCATAACCTTGATAAACATTACTCGGCTGCGCATTGCATCCGACCAACACCATTGAAAGTGCACTCGCAATCATGCCTGCTTTGTACATAATTATTTTTCCATTCCAACTGTATCGAACCTGATTTACAGGCTGTATAGTATCGATTCAAAACAAATTATCTTGTTTTCCATTTTGCAATACCATTTTCTACCAATGAATACACTGAAGGAACGACCATCAGCGTCAGCAAAGTTGAACTGATCATACCGCCGATAACCGCCACGGCAAGCGGGCCGTTGGTTTCAGCTCCAGCACCCAGGCCTGTAGCTGCAGGCAACAATGCCAGTATCACGGTCAATGATGTCATCAACACGGGTCGCATCCGAATTGGGCATGCATCTTTCAATGCCGCATCAATCCCCATTCCACCCTCACGCCTTTGATTGGTGAGATCCACAAGCAAAATGGAATTTTTGGCCACCAACCCGATCAACAGAACAAGACCGATCATGGAGTAGATATTCAATGTCATGGACTGTATCGCGAACACATTCCCCATCAGCCACAGCCCCATTACGCCACCAATGATTGCCAGTGGCTGGGCAACCATGATGATCATAGGCTGAACAAATGAATTAAACTGACTGGCCAAAACCATATATAACAATATCAGCGCCAGTACAAAAGCAAACGCCATGTAATTGATGGTTTTACTGAACTCTTCTGCTTGACCTACAAATTTGACGGTATAGCCAGCAGGCATGATTTCTGCAGCTACCTGCTTGATACGCGTTACTGCATCTCCCAGAGGCACCGTTGGTGTGGCATAGAAGTTTGCGCCATATTGCAGATCAAGCTTACCGATCACTGCCGCACCAACCGTTTCCTTAAAGCTGGCAACCGTATCCAGACGCACCAGTTGACCATCACGGCTGCGCAAATAAATCCGGCTTAAATCCGATGCCTGGGTAAACGTCCCCTCTCCCGCTTTCAAACGGATATCATATCGCTCTCCATCACCTGGCTGGTCGTTATACTTGGCCACATTGATTCCGCCCGATACCATATTCACCGCATCTGCAATATCCTTTGCCGACAGTCCGAGACTGGCTGCCCGGGTACGATCTATATTCATCACCAATTGCGGCAGATCCAGCTGCAAGTCCAGATCAAGACGACCCAGCCCTGGATCAGACTGCAATTTTTGCAATAGCTGCTGGCTCATTTTTGAGACCTGTTCAAGGTTAGGCCCTCGAACTACAAACTGTAACGGCTCTCCCCGTTGTCCGCCCACGATTGCAACAGGTGCTGCAAATGCCCGTACGCCAGGAATCCCGGCCAGCTCTTTGCGTAACACTGGCAATAATTCATATTGTTTGATATTCCTTTCTTCCGGCGGCACCATGCGCACAAAAGCTAAACCCTGATTTACCTGCCCAGCCTGGCCCAATCCAATCGCCGTGAAATAGGTTGCGATCTCTTTGTGACCAGCTAAAACATTCTGTACGCTTTTCAGGCGATCATCCGTATAGTTGATGCCTGAGCCAAGGGGTGTTTTAAAAAACACCAGAAAACGTCCCTCATCTTCATCCGGAACAAAGGCTTTGCCTACATTCGCGAAAAAATAGCCGCTGGAAAGCACTACCAGTATGGTTGCCACCACCACCTTCCAGCGATGGTTCAGTGCAAAGTCCAGCAAGTGCCGATAAAAATTATCCAGCTTGTTGAACATGTTCTCCAGCCAGCGGAAAATCGGTCCATGCTCCTTATTCACCGTCAAGTAGCGCGAACAAAGCATCGGGGTTAACGTCAGCGAAACAAACATGGATACCAGCACACCAAACGTCACAACCACGGCAAATGATTTAAAAAATTTGCCTATAATGCCGCCCATAAACAGCACTGGTGCAAAAATCGCTACCAGTGACAACGTGGCTGCCAGCACCGCAAAAACCACTTCCCGGCTGCCATTAATCGCTGAAGTTTCGGGATCCGGATCAATTTTTTCTCTATGGCGGTAGATATTTTCCAGCACCACAATAGCGTCATCCACCACCACGCCAATCAATAATAAAAGTGCCAGCAATGTGAGCGTATTAAATGTAAAACCCGCAAAATACATCACAGCAATTGCGCCCAATAACGACACAGGAATCGCAGCCGAGACAATCAGTGTAGAACGCCAGCTTTTTAAAAATATCAGCACCACCAGTGCAGCCAGCAGCGTACCTTCAATCAAATGCTGTTTTAGCGCATCCACCATTTGCTGTATAAACAGCGCATCATTGGAAGCCACCTTTATTGTCATGCCGGGAGGCAACTGCGGAATGATCTCTTCATCCAGTCGCTTTTGTACCTCGCTCACGATTGCCACGGTGTTGGTATTGGCAATCTTCACAATACCCAAACCAATTGCCGGTTTGCCATTAAACCGTGCAAGCTGGCGATAATCGGCCAAGCCGTCCTCTATGGACGCCACATCTTTCAATCGGACAGGCGCGCCTTCACGATAAGCCACGATGAGATTTTGCAATGCATCTGTTTGATGAAATTCCAGATCGAGCTTCAGCAACGCTTCTGTTTTTTCACCAACCAGAAATCCCCCTGGCAATTGCAAATGCTCGTTATGAAAAGCATCGGTTAAGTCTTTTGCAGTGACACCAAATGCTGCCATACGTGCTGGATCGAGATTCACGCGTATGGTGCGATCACGCTTTCCACCTAAACGCACTTCACCCACACCACTGATTGTTTCCAGTTTTTTCTTGATAATATTTTGCGCGTACAGATTGAGCTGCTGTTGTGTTCGATCCCCTTGCAACGCTAACCACATTATCGGCTGAGCATTTGTTTCCACTTTGGCAACCACAGGCGGGTCAGCATCTTTTGGCAACAGCCTCAATACCTGATTGATCTTGGCCTGCACCTCGTTAAAAGCAACGTCAATATTTTTATCCAGGTCAAAAGTAATAGCCACGGTCGAAACCCCTGGCGAAGAACTCGACTGGATGTGTTCAATACCTGGCACGCTGTTAAGTTGCTTTTCAATAATATTGGTAATACTGGCATCAACAATTTCCGGGTTGGCACCAAGCTGTGTTGTCGTGATGGAAATAATCGGAAATTCAATGGAAGGAAACCGATCAATACCAAGACGCTGATAGCTGATAATGCCGAATAGCACCAGTACGCCGGACAGCATATACGCCAACACATGGCGCTTGATGGAAAGTTCTGGCAGTGTCATTTTCCGGCCTCGGCCTTACTGGTATCTGACTGCGAATTCTGTATTTTCACGACCGCTTTATCTGTTAAGAACCCGGCCCCATCCACCGCGACGATCTCGCCCTCTTTCAGTCCTGATGTTATTTCAACCACACCGCCAATACGTTCACCTATACTGACCAGTCGCTGCACTGCCTTGTCGTTCGCTATCACATACACCACTTTCCCTGCGGGACGTAATACCAGGCTCGCCTCGGGTACAACTACCGCGCCGGGGTGCTCAGCTACAACCAAAGAAGCACTAACACTCGCACCGGGTTTCCAGTCTCCCGGGTTAACCACTTCCACAATGGCCTCAAATGCCCGATTCGCGGCTCCGACCATGGTCCGCACTTCCTGCACTTTTCCTTCCACTGATTTATTTGGCGCGGTAGGGGTCGTTAACCGGACAGTTAACCCTGGTTTGATCTGATCAGCCACTCCTTCAGGAAAAGGCAATCGCACCCTCAGATTTTGCGATGTCGCTAATAAAAATAAAGGTTTACCCGCAGTGACATAATCACCTTTGGAAATAAAACGCTGTTCCACCCTGCTGGCAACAGGCGCCACTACTTTTATCTTGCTTAAATTATGGCTGGCGATATCCTGTGCAGCGCGGGATGCTTTGAATTGCGCCTCCAAAGCATTAAGCAGAGCGACGCTGTCATCCAGTTTTGTCGGCGATATAAAATTTTGTGCGGCCAACTGACGATTACGCTCAGTCGACTTGCGCTGACTTTCTAGAAGCGCATCTATTCGCGCAGCTTCTGCCTGCGCTACCTTCAACGCGTCACTTAAATCTTTTTTATCGAGTATTGCCAGCACCTGTCCTGGCTTCACTAAATCACCCGTATCCGCTAAAACCTGTTCAACCTTGGCAGAAACTTCTGCAGATATAGTCGGCGCAGCATCCGTATCAATGACACCTACGCTTTCCTGCAGCACTTCAACTGTTCGAGCTTGCGACTTTGCAATGTTTACAATCGTGGCAGGCGGACCTTTTTTCTGCTCTTCGACTTTTTTGCCGCAACCAAATAACAGGCTGGCAATTAACATAATCATTATCAGAGGTTGTTTTTTCATGTTTTCCTAAAACCTTATCCTTCGTTTTTTTTACTGCCATCTACAGGCAAAATACCATTCAGTAAAATATCTACCAGCATATGACTGTATTGCTCGGGCTTATCTACAAAATCTACATCCGTAAAGTATCTGAGCACTTCACGCGCTTCAAAAAAAAACACATTTGCGCCAATCAGCATCACCGCTATCATGGCGGGATCCAGCTCTTTTTTTAAAGCACCGCTTTCCTGACTGTTTCGTAACAAACCCACTAATCGTGCAAAGTTATTCCCGAATATTTTCTCGGCCAATTCACGACTATGTTCAGGTGCGTTTTCCAGCACATCCCTTAATACCAGTCGAGATAATTGCTCATTCTCCAGAATGCTGCCTAAATGTGCTTTCGCATAATTTTCAAGATTAGCGACAACATCAGCGCCCTCATGCCCCAGCTTTTTAAGCGTTACGCCAAACTTCTGGTTCGCTGACTGCATGACTGCAAGGTGCAACTCGCGCTTGGAAGTAAAGTGGTGAAATACATTGGCCTTACTCACGCCTGCCATCGCTGCAATATCGTTTACAGATACGGCATCAAACCCATGCTTTGCAAACAACGATTGAGCCGCATCCAGAATTCTTTGCACACTATCCACCTCGCTTTGCGTTGCACTGGATGGCGATGCCATTTTATTTGAAAGGGCAATTTTCAAAAAAAGTTACCTCGTTTACGCAATAGACCTTCATACAATTGGGGGATACTGACCGA
Source organism: Sulfurirhabdus sp. (assembly GCA_043759595.1). Taxonomy (GTDB): domain Bacteria; phylum Pseudomonadota; class Gammaproteobacteria; order Burkholderiales; family SMCO01; genus Sulfurirhabdus. The sequence goes on from JAYVLG010000002.1 coordinate 20,907, forward strand.
TCGGTCAGTCAATTTTATGCAAGCACAGACTGCTTTGCAACTTTTTGTTTGGCATAAAAAAATACCCACCCCTCAGCAGGTTGCGGAAAACGGTATTGATCATTTTAGAAAAGCTGAAGCGGATTTTTTGAAGACGTTCTTTACGAACTCAATGAGAGTGCATTTGAGCAATTTGTTTTATTTCACTCTGAACAAATTACTGCTCAGAAAACAATGGCTATCAAACAGACCAATTAGTCAGTCGTAAACTTTAGAGGACTTAAATAGTGTCCCAAAAAAGGTGGGGATCAAGAAACAATCAGGGGGAGTATAAATACTCCCCCTGATCAATTACTGAAATAACTTAATTCTATTAAGTTGTGGTAGCAGGCTTCACTGCCGGTGCTTTTTTGGCCGCTGGTTTTTTTGCTGCTGTTTTTTTAGCTGCAGGTTTTGCTGCAACTTTTGCCGCTGGCTTGGCTGCAGGTTTCGCTGCTGCTTTTGCCGCTGGCTTGGCTGCTGCTTTAGCTGCCGGTTTTTTTGCTACTACTTTTTTAGCTGCAGGTTTTGCTGCTGCTTTTGCGACTGGCTTGGCCGCTGCTTTAGCTGCCGGTTTTTTTGCTGCTACTTTTTTAGCTGCAGGTTTCGCTGCTGCTTTTGCAGCTGGCTTGGCTGTCGCTTTAGCTGCCGGTTTCGTTGCAACTACTTTTTTCGCTGCAGGCTTGGATGCGATAGCAGCCTTGGCTACAGGTTTCTTTGCTGCTACGGTTTTAGCTGCCGGTTTCTTGGCGGTAGCTGCTGTCTTGCTTTTTTCTGGTGTTGCCATGATCTACTCCTATAAAAAAGTTAAGCCGGTTTATGTGGCTGCCTCAAACATCGCACAGATATTTTCATCTGCACTTCAAGCGACAACGTGAATCCATTTCCCGGTATTGCACATCATCTTAAGTACCAGTTAATCACAAAGACGGGCTCCCACCTTCGCTTGGTGAGGCAATTCTATTCCAGATTATTAATAAAACACAACAAGTTAATGAATTTTTATTGCATTATATTCTATGAAAATTTTCATTAAGTATCGACTCAATACTTAATGAAAATAGAATGGCTTTTATAAAGGGATATAGAGATGACAACTAAATAGGTATTTATTACCAATGCGTTGCGAGCTTGCAACAAATTTATTAAAAAATGAAATATTTTTTAATTTTTTAATTTATGGCAACGTTTTTTCAAGCAAAAAAAGCTGCTCAACAGTTTCTCTTTCCCTGATCAAATGCACTTTTTCGCCTTCAACCATCACTTCTGCTGCGCGTGGTCGCGTATTATAATTTGAGCTCATACTCATGCCATATGCCCCCGCCGACATAATCGCCAGCAGATCGCCTTCAGCAATATCCAGCAGGCGATCATGCCCGAGAAAATCACCGCTTTCACAAACCGGACCGACTATTTCATAATTTTTCGGGCTGCCATTTCTTTTATGCACCGGCACAATATTATGGTACGCGTCATAAAGTGCAGGCCGCATCAGATCATTCATGGCTGCATCAACAATGGCAAAATTTTTGTCTACTCCAGGCTTTAAATATTCCACTTTTGTCAGCAGCAATCCTGCGTTCCCAACCAGTGCACGGCCGGGTTCAACCAGAATTTTCTGAGAGCGCCCCGCCAATTTTTTAAACAAAGCTTTCGCATAGTCGGCCACTTTAGGTGGCGTTTCATCTGAATAGCAAATACCAATTCCACCACCCAGATCAAGATGCGTGACATGAATCCCTTCAGTTTCCAGTTTATCCAGTAGCACCAGCACTTTTTCCAGCGCATCTACAAAGGGAGATATCTCTGTAAGCTGCGAACCAATGTGGCAATCCACGCCATGAATGCTCAAATTCGGCAGTCCATTTGCCATGCGATAAAGACGTAAAGCTTCTTCATAGGCCACACCAAATTTATTATCTTTTAAACCGGTTGCAATATAAGGATGGGTTTTTGCATCCACGTCTGGATTCACACGCAATGAAATCGGCGCCACTTTACCTGCTTCGCCCGCAATTTTATTCAGTTGCTGCAACTCACTTTCCGATTCCACATTAAAACAGAGAATGCCGCATGACAATGCAAACCGGATTTCTTCAGCTGTTTTCCCAACGCCGGAGAATACCACTTTGGATGCATCCCCCCCTGCGGCCAGTACTCGTTTCAGTTCACCTCCAGAAACAATATCGAAGCCACTACCCAACCGCGCAAACAAACTCAGAATCCCCAGATTCGGGTTTGCTTTGACTGCGTAACATATCAGATGATCATGCCCCTTGAAGGCTAGTTCAAATTCCTGATACGCTGCCGTCAATGCTGCGTGTGAATACACATAACATGGTGTACTGAATTGCGCAGCAATATCAGTTAATGGCACAGATTCTGCATGCAATTCTGCATTCTTGATTTCAAAAATATTCACGTGGGTAACCTTAAGTCAAACGATTCATTGTTTAATTTGTTCTGAAGCAGGCAGACCTTGCGGTGCGACTTCCACTGTTGGAACAGATTTGGATTGATCAGGTTTGTTTTCCGGCAGATAGAGGGGACCCCTTACACCGCATCCGGAAAGCAAAGTTAACAACAGAACTAGAAAACTGGCAAGCCGCATAGTATTCTCTGTATATTCTTGCTAAAAATCGCATCTTATCACAAAGCAAAGGCTGAAAAATGACCGAAAATGAATACAACCAGCTGACTGAAAAAACTTTCAAGCAGATTGAGGAAGCTCTGGATGCAATCACTCATGTCGACATCGACTATGAATTGAGCGGCGGGGGCATTCTGGAACTGGAGTTCGAAAATGGCAGTAAAATTATTGTTAACCGCCAGGGGGCTGTACAGGAAATGTGGGTCGCAGCAAAATCAGGCGGGTTTCATTATAAATGGCAGGATAATGCCTGGCACAATACCCGCAACAATACTGAGCTGATGAGCGAACTTTCCAGACTTATTTCAGAACAGTCAGGCGTTCCGGTGAAATTATCTTCGTAAAATTGTTGCCCATCCATTTTTCTTGATTATGCTGTAGCGAACCGATACCATGAATTAAATTCATTTCGAAGCAGGCGTCAGGCAGATGGATAAAAACACTTTATTATTATCGGACCTAATCGAACGAGTCGGGAACCGGATTCGCGTAGATGTGCGTAACCTGAAAAATGCGCATAATCTGCAACCCGTACATCTTCAGGCTTTGAAATACATCAAGCGAGCCAACCGCTATAGCAATACCCCCCAAGGTCTGACTGAATATTTAGGACAAACCAAAGGCAGCATATCCCAAAGTCTTATTCTGCTTCACAGAAAAGGCCTGATAGATCGTTACATGGATGAAATGGATAAGCGTCAGGTACGTTTGACTCTTAGCGAAGCGGGAGAAAAGTTATTAAAGGAAGTTGAACTGACATCAAGCTGGCAAACAGCCACCAAATACATCAGCCCCACAAAATTGAGGACAGCTGTATTGGTACTGAACGAAACCTTGAACAATCTTCAGATCATCGAAAGCATAAAATCATTTGGCGTTTGCAATACCTGTGTTTATTGCCGCCAGGAAAGTAAACGGATTTTTCGGTGCGGTCTGACTGGTGACAAATTAGGCATTACCGAGACACGTAAAATCTGCCGACTTCACGTGTCCCCGACTTAATCGCATCCCAGAAATGTTTAGCTTGAATCACCCAGGTCCGATTTTTAACCCAGCAGTTTGCGCGCTCGACCAATCGCCGCCCTGACCTGATCAGGTGCAGTTCCACCAATATGGTTACGACTGTTCAGTGAACCCTCCAGCGTGAGCACACCAAAAACATCTTCATCGATTAAATCAGAAAAACCGCGCAATTCTGCCAAAGGCAGGTCACTCAGATCACATCCTCTGGTTTCTGCATGCCGCACTGCCAGCGCGACCACTTCATGTGCGTCACGGAAAGGCAGCCCTTTTTTGACCATATAGTCTGCCAAGTCGGTTGCCGTAGCGAATCCTTGTGCTGCAGCAGCCCGCATTGCTTCTGGTTTTGCGGTGATGCCTGTCATCATGTCGGCCAGAATGGTAAGGGTATTGGCTAAGGTATCCACCGTATCAAACAGTGGCTCTTTATCTTCCTGATTATCTTTGTTATAAGCCAGTGGCTGGGATTTCATGAGCGTCAGCAATGCGACAAGATGCCCATTAATACGGCCCGTTTTACCGCGAATCAATTCTGGTACATCCGGATTTTTCTTCTGCGGCATGATACTGGAGCCGGTACAAAAACGATCGGCAATACTGATAAATCCGAACCGCGGGCTCATCCAGAGTATGAGCTCTTCTGACAAACGGGAAAGATGTGTCATGATCAGTGCAGCGCAAGATGCAAATTCGATGGCAAAATCGCGATCCGAAACTGCATCCAGCGAGTTTTCACAGACGCCATCAAACCCCAATTCTTTTGCGACCATTTCCCGATCAATGGGATAGCTGGTTCCTGCCAGTGCTGCCGCACCCAGTGGCAGGCGATTCACCCGCTTGCGACAATCCTGCAACCGATCGGCATCCCGCTTGAGCATCTCAAAATAAGCCATCAGATGATGTCCAAAAGTCACGGGCTGCGCCACTTGAAGATGCGTAAAACCCGGCATGATGGTATCGGCATTTTTTTCAGCCAGATCCAGAAAAGCCAATTGGGCATGGCGGATCAATTCAAGCAGACCGTCAATCGAAGCGCGCAGGTATAACCGGATATCTGTTGCTACCTGGTCATTACGCGAACGTCCTGTGTGCAAGCGCTTCCCCGCATCACCAATTAAATCGGTCAGACGCTTCTCTATATTAAGGTGAACATCTTCCAGATCCAGAGACCATTTGAATCGTCCATCGCTGATTTCTTGCTCGATCATTGCAAGGCCTCTTTGGATCGCAGCCCAATCTTCTGCACTCAGAATACCCACTGCGTGCAACATATGGGCATGCGCCAGCGAGCCTTGTATATCATAAGCAGCCAGGCGATAATCAAATCCCACAGAGGCAGTGTAACGCTTTACCAGTTCTGCCACGGGTTCAGAAAATCTGCCAGACCACGCCTTGCTTTCAGCTGGAGCGCCATTCTTTTTATCTTGCATAGTGTTACTGCCTTGTTCAAAATGGAAAATTATGGCAATTATAAATCAAAACGACCTTCCAATCTCCCTGCCAAATTTTTGCAACATGGGGACGAGCCTGCGCATCCTGGTTTTTGTGGATGCGGCAAGTGTGCTGGCAGCCGCAGCCAGGGCACAAACTGTTGCCCTTTTGTGGCAGGAATTGTTAGCCATCTCCGCTTTGGTTCAGCCCATTTTATTACTAAGCCTGATCCTCTTATGCCTTTCAAACCGGTTTCTGTCAAAAATTACATATCCGTCCGGGGTGCTTGTCGTCGTCACGCTGGAATTATGCCTGACGACAGCCATCTATATGCTGGACCAACGCTACTTTGGTACTTTTGAAACCAGTGCACTACAGCGGAACTGGTTTTTTAGCGGATCAATGACGGCTTTTTTGCTCGCCTACTTTAATTTGCGTAGCCGCGCACTTTCCCCCGCGCTGGCCGAAGCCAGATTGCAAGCCCTGCAGGCGCGCATTCGCCCCCACTTTCTATTTAATAGTATCAATGCGGTACTGAGCCTGATACGCACGGACCCAAAGCGCGCTGAACGCGCACTGGAAGATATGGCTGATCTGTTTCGTGTGGTCATGGCGGATAATCGGCAGCTGACCACACTGGAAAGAGAAATCGAGTTATGCAAAGAATACCTTAATCTGGAGCAGTTGCGGCTGGGCGAGCGACTCCAGATAACCTGGCATATCGACAAAATGCCCAAAGGGGCGCTCATTCCGCCACTTGCGCTACAGCCATTACTGGAAAATGCCGTTTACCACGGAATCGAACCTTCCATCCAGGCAGGAGAGATCACCATCAATATATATAGTACGCGTAATCAGGTTAATCTGGTGCTACGAAATCCCTATCAACAGGATGGCAATCACCACTCCGGCAATAAAATGGCATTACAGAATATTCGTGAACGACTTGCCCTGCATTTTGATGCAGAAGCCAGTCTGACTACAAAAATTAGCGGCAATTCATATCAGGTGCACATCATTATCCCTTACGTGACCACGCAAAAATGAACACTGCCCCATTAAAAATCATGCTCGTAGACGATGAAGCGCCCGCCAGAAAACGCTTGAGGGAGTTGCTATCGGATTGCGCAGCAGAATTTAATCTTGAAATTGTGGAAGAATCCAGGAACGGTATTGTGGCTTTGGCAGCCCTTGACAAAGCCAAACCAGACGTCATTCTACTGGATATCCGCATGCCGGAAATGGACGGGATTGAATTTGCCCAACATGTTCAAAAATTACCCGAACCGCCTGCCATCATTTTTACCACGGCATACGACAATTATGCCATTCAGGCATTTGAAGTGAACGCCATTGATTATCTTTTAAAGCCAATCCGGGTTGAACGCCTGGCTGCCGCACTAAAAAAGGCCCACGCCCTGTCTGCCGCAAGCTTGCAAGCACTTCAGAATCTCTCGCCTCGAGCACCCGCCAATTTAAGCGTGGTTGAACGCGGAAAAATTCAGCTTATTCCCATCAATGAAATCATCTATCTTAAAGCTGAGCTGAAATACGTCACGATTAAAACCAGCGAACGAGAGTATCTATTAGAAGAGTCCCTAACCAGGCTGGAACAGGAATACGCCTTACGCTTTGTGCGTATTCATCGCAATTGCCTGGTGGCAAAAGAATATATTATCGGATTAGAGAAAGTTGAAGGCGGAACAGAAAACGCAGAATCCCAATCCGGGTGGGTGGTCTTGCTAAAAGGTCTGGATGAAAAGCTGGCCATCAGCCGACGCCAGCTCCACCTCGTCAAGGAAATTAAAAACTGAGCACTACATCAGGTGATTGTTTCTATTAAAACAATTTTTTAGCGCCACTAAAGCGCAGGAAAATATTCACACTATTAGTTTGCCCTGATTTTAGCCAGTCCCTGATCAATGGCATTATCCAGATAACCGCCGTAATAATCCGGGGTCAGTAAACCGACAATCGGATCTGCCAATTCATTTCCCTGCGCATCAAATACCTTTATCGTCGGAACCATGCGTACTTTTTGAGCGCTGGCAAACTTGCTCTGCGTAGTTGATCTTCCCTTGAAATCCAGTATTTTTGAATCACTGCCCATATCGATTTGACGCATGATGACTTTAGTATCATAGTCAGCATTTCGCCCCATCGGCAGCAGAAATTCTTGCAATACCCGCTCACAATATACGCAATGCGGGCTCATGAATAACACCAGAATGGGAATTTGTTTTGCCTTTGCCGCTTTAGCTTCTGTTGTAAAATCCTGCACATAAGGAAGACCATCAGCCCAAGCCGCAGGCATCCAGCTTCCCATTATCCATGTTAAAATGACAGCTATTCGTGTTATGGTTTGTTTCATTCAATTTGCGCCTGTTCAAGTTGGCATTAATTTATAATTTTTTTTTGGATGATTTTTTTGAGTAATAGTTCACACTCTATCGCCAGTAAGCTCGGTACGCTGACCATTGCTTCGCGTGAAAGCGCCCTTGCCATGTGGCAAGCTGAATACATACAACAACGCTTACGGCAATTATACCCGGAACTTGAGGTCCGAATCTTGGGTATGACCACTAAAGGTGATCAGATTCTAGACATGCCCCTCAGTAAAATTGGCGGCAAAGGGTTGTTCATCAAAGAATTGGAACAGGCCATGTTCGAAGGACGCGCTGACATCGCAGTTCACTCCATGAAAGATGTCACCATGACCATGCCGGAAGGGTTCTGCCTTGCTGCCATTGGGGAACGTGAAGACCCACGCGATGCTTTTGTTTCCAATCAATTCAAAAGCCTGGCTGATTTGCCGCAGGGCAGCATCGTAGGGACTTCCAGCATGCGCCGTCAAAGCGTGCTACTGGCCCGCTTTCCGCATCTTGATATCAAGGCATTACGTGGTAACGTCGGTACCCGTCTTAAGAAACTGGATGAAGGCCAATACAGCGCTATTATACTTGCCGCAGCTGGACTCAAGCGCTTGGGATTGGGCGACCGGATTGCCTCCCTGCTTACCCCGGAGCAAAGCTTGCCCGCTGTGGGTCAAGGTGCATTGGGAATCGAGTGCAGATCAGATCGGGCCGATTTGATCGAGCTGGTTCAGCCGCTTAATCATCCTGTAACTGCCAGTTGTGTTAGCGCAGAACGCGCCATGAGCCGGACTTTAGGCGGCAGTTGCCAGGTTCCATTAGGCGGTTTCGCTGAAATAGCAGAGGGTGTACTGAAACTACGTGGATTTGTTGCCAAACCAGATGGCAGTCAAATCATTGAAGCCGCTGTACAAGGCCTGCCGGAAGATGCTGAAAAGCTCGGCACCAGCCTGGCAGAACAATTACTTGCCAAAGGTGCAGGCGAAATTTTAGCCGCACTGGCATTGGATCATTAAATAATGCAGGATCTCAGCAGCAACCTCAGCGCACCTGCCACCAAGCCACTTTCTGGGCGCGGTATTGTCATCACCCGCCCGGCGCACCAGGCTGGGCCTTTAGCAGAATTAATCAGGAACAATGGCGGCACGCCCATACTGTTTCCGGTGCTTGAGATTTTAGACACGGAAGACTTACAGCCACTTAACGCACTTATCGAACGGCTGGAAACATTTGACATGGCTATTTTCATCAGCCCGAATGCCGTACAAAAAGCAATGAATCTGATCAAGGCCCGCCGTGAGCTGCCTCCCAAGCTGAAAATTGCCTCCATCGGTCGTGGCAGCACAAAGGAGTTGAAACATTTTGGTGTAACGGACGTGATTACACCCAGCACGCGTTTTGATAGCGAGAATCTGCTTGCGATGCCTGAATTTCAGGATGTGAAAGATAAGCGTATCGTTATTTTTCGGGGCGATGGTGGTCGGGAAGTTCTGGGAGATACCCTGGTAAGCCGGGGAGCTAATATAGAATATGCTGAATGTTACCGACGCGCCCGGCCTAACACCAGTTCTGGAGAGCTTTTGCGCCACTGGGCGCGTAACGAGCTGGATGCTATTATTGTTACCAGCGGCGAAGGTCTGCACAACTTATATGATATGGTCGGCAAACTGGGGCGGCAGTGGATGATCAAAACCCCCGTGTTTGTACCTCACGAAAGAATAGCACAAACCGCCAGTGAACTCGGCCTGGCACAGGTGATTGTCACCCCAATGAACGACGAAGATTTATTAAACGGCCTAATTGAATGGTTCAGCAGAGATAAAGCATGACCACCGAAAATTCAGATCAAGCAGTAATCGAAGCACCAAAACCAGTCGCTCCTTCAAGCCCTGGCCGGTTTTCCGGTTGGAGCCGATATGTTAGTTTAGGCTTTATCATCGCCGTCATAGCACTGACGCTTTCTGTCTGGCAGAGTATTGAGTCTCGGCATCGCATCAATGATCTTGAGCAAACCTTGAGCAAACGTCTGGCTCAATTTGAATCAATTAATAAAGAAAATCAAGTCGTTTCTTCCCAGGCCCAGGAAGGCACCAGAGAAGCGCTGGTTAAACTGGGCGTACTCGAAAGCAAACTGGTGGATTCGCAAAATCAGCAAGTAGCACTTGAAACACTCTATCAGGAACTCTCGCGCAACCGTGATGAATGGGCACTGGCAGATATTGAGCAAATTTTATCTATTGCCAGCCAGCAATTGCAGATTTCCGGTAACGTTAAAGCTGCGCTGATTGCCATGCAGACAGCTGACAGCCGACTACAACGCTTGGACAAACCTCAGTTTATTGGCATCCGCAAAGCCATCAACAAGGATATCGAACGCCTGCAGGCAATGCCTTTCGTAGATACGGTAGGAATCAGTCTGCGCCTTGACGATATGATTGCCAAAATAGATTCCCTGCCTCTGGATATTGGCACCCCAATGAAAGACAACGTTCCTCCGCCAAAGAAAGATGCAAGCGAAAAGTGGTGGAAGCAATTGGGCCTGGAAGCATGGCAGGATATAAAGCAAATGGTTCAGGTCAGTAAAATTGACCACCCAGAAATCCCATTACTGCCGCCTGAGCAGGCTTATTTTGTCCGTGAAAACATGAAGCTTCGGCTGCTCACAGCACGCATTGCTTTACTGCAACATGACGAACAAAGTTACAAAGTGGACCTGAAAGCAGCGCAAGAGTGGCTGACACGCTATTTCGACAGCAATGCAAAATCCACAAAACTTGCGAAATCCTCCTTGCGCCAGTTGGCTGAAAGCCAGGTCAGCATTAACCCCCCTGATATTTCAGAAAGTCTCCAGGTGGTGCAGAATTACAAACAAGCACATGAAAGGAATCCACGTTGAGAGGGCTATTCTGGATTCTTGCTGTATTCGGCCTGGCAGTTGCATTTACCCTTGCCGGCAAAAATACATCCAGCTACGTTTTGCTGGTTTACCCGCCCTATCGCATTGAGCTTGCGCTCAATTTAATGATCGCGCTTCTGCTTGGTATTTTTTTCCTGGGATACATTTTAATTCGGCTTGCGACACACACGTTACGCCTGCCAGCCTATGTGCGGAGCTTTCGACTTGAACGCCGTCTCAAGAATGCCAGAAAAATCACTGACAATGCCCTTCTTGCCTTTTTCGAGGGGCGCTATGAAAAAGCCGAAAAACTGGCCAGCAAAGCCATGGAAATGCAGGAATCTCCCGCCATCACAGCCACTCTTGCAGCACGTGCAGCCCATGAACAGCGCGCTTTTAATCGCAGAGATGAATACCTTTTGCGTGCTGAGCGGCTAGCGCCCGATGAATCTCTGGTACGCCTGATGACACAAGCTGATCTGCTGATTGATCAACGCCGCTATCCAGAAGCGATGGAAAGCCTGAAGCAACTCCATGCTCTGGCACCCAAGCACCTCTCTGCCATGCGACTTGAGCTAAAAGCCCAGCAACAGACAAAAAACTGGGAGCAAGTCCTCAATTTAGTCGTCCAGATTGAAAAACGCGGGGCAATTGAAGCAACGCAAGCGGAACAATTAAAAATAAATGCCTACCTGGAAATTCTCAAGCGCAAAGCGCAGGATGATGTCAGGGCACTTAAAGCGTACTGGATAAAAATGCCCGCAACCATCCGCACCAATACAAAAGTTGCACTCGCCGCTGCCCAGCAATTCATCAAAGCAGGTGACGACCAAACAGCCCTGAATATTATTGAAACAAGCCTGGAACAGCAATGGGACAGCGATCTGATAAAGCACTACGGCAATTGTCTAACTCAAGATAATCTCAAACAATTGGAACGTGCAGAGAAATGGCTGCCCAATCATCCCAAAGACGCGGCATTATTACTGACATTGGGAACGCTTTGCATGCGCCAGGAACTCTGGGGAAAAGCACAAAACTATCTGGAAGCCAGCCTCAGTATTGAACCAACCAGCGAAACCCATATCGCATTCGCCCAGTTGTTAGAGAAAATGAAGCGGGAAAACGATGCCTGCGAGCATTATCGTAAGAGCCTGGAACTGGCATTACGTCAGAACAGCGTATCTAGCTGAAGTTCAGCGATTATAGTCGCCAGCCTAAATGGTGATGACTATAATTTAACTTCTAGTAAGTTGCGTTACAAAAGTCTATCTCAGCTTTTTGGTGCAGGGGTAGACTGAAACAGAAACGCATCAGACAAGAATTCATCTTCTGGCAACCCCTGTTTCGTGAAAGCCTGATGCGCAGCCTCCACCATTGGCGGTGAGCCGCAGGCATAAACCTGATACCCGGAAAGATCCGGGAAGTCTTTCATGATCGCTTCATGTACCAAACCTGTACGGCCATCCCATTTATCTTCTGGTTTTGGCTCAGAAAGAACGGGAATAAAAGTAAAATTGGAGTGGGCTTGTTGCCACTGGCCCGGCAATTCAGGCATATACAGATCAGACAAGGTTCGTGCCCCCCAATACAGGACCATCTGACGATCTGATTCAACATGAAAAGCATGCTCCAGCATACTCTTGATTGGCGCGAAACCTGTGCCGCCAGCCACAAATATGATCGGTTTATCACTATCATCACGCAGAAAGAATGTCCCTAGCGGACCTTCAAATCGCAAAATGTCTTTTTCCTTCATTTTGGTAAACACATGCTCGGTAAAAGCTCCACCCGAAATATTGCGAACGTGCAACTGAAGCAATTCATCATCGTGTGGCGCATTTGCCAAAGAAAAACTCCGGCGCTTGCCGTCTTTCATAAGAATATCAACATATTGCCCGGCTAAAAACTGCAAACGCTCATTAGCAGGTAACTTGAGATGCATCACAATGACATCATCCGCCAGCTTTTCCAGCTGATGCACACGGCAGGGCAGTGTTTTAATCTGAATATCTTTGGCCGCGCCAATTTCACGGCATTCAATCGTCAAATCGGACTGTGCCTGAGCGCAGCAAAACAAAGCCATTCCGCGTTGTTTTTCATCTTCGCTTAAAGCATTATCCTGATAGATACCATAATCCACTGAACCTTCCAGTATTTTACCCTTGCATGTGCCACAAGCACCGTTGCGACAGCCATAAGCCAAAGCAAAACCTTCACGCAGTGCGGCTTCAAGAATGGTTTCGTCTTCGCCTGCCGTAAAAACATGATTGCTTGGTTTAATCGTTATTTGATGAGACATGGATAATCCTTATATTACTGCTCACTGAATGCCAACTTCACGCCCCTTTAAAACATACTGACAACCTTTTACATACCCTGAAACAGGCAAAATTGCTACAATATGCGCATGAGACGATTACTTATAATAGGATTTGGCGATGTTGCACAACGCACGCTGCCTTACCTTCGCAAAAATTACCATATTTATGCTCTGACACGAAATAAGGAGCGGTTTGCCGAAATTCGTGCCTTGGGTGTCACACCGTTGCTGGGCGATCTGGATGAGCCCAAAAGCCTAAACAGAATTTCCGGTCTGGCTGACCTTGTGCTGCATTTCGCGCCACCACAAAACAACGGTAAGCAAGACAAACGTACCCGGCATTTTCTTTCCGCACTGAATAAATCAAAAATTTTACCACAACGCCTGGTCTATATCAGTACCAGTGGTGTTTATGGCGATTGCAATGGCGAATGGGTTTCTGAATCTCGCCCTGCCGCTCCCAAAAGCGCTCGCGGCATTCGCCGTGCGGATGCAGAAAAAGTACTGCGCGCGTGGAGCAGGCGAACAGGCACCTCTGTCAGTATTTTGCGTGTCCCTGGTATTTATGGGGCAGATCGATTGCCCATCGCTCGCCTCCAGAACCAGACACCGGCCTTGAATAGTGACGAAGATTGCTATACCAATCACATCCACAAGGATGATCTGGCACATCTCGCTACCATTGCACTGTATAGAGGAATGCCTTGCCGGGTTTACAACGCCAGCGACGACTCCATGATGAAAATGGGTGAATACTTCGATCTGGTAGCAGACAATTATGGTATGCAACGTCCCCCTCGCGTCTCAAGGGAAGAAGCAAAGACATGTATCTCCCCTGCCATGCTTTCCTTCATGGATGAGTCGCGTCGTTTGTCCAATACCCGCATCAAACAGGAATTACGTGCAAAACTGCTCTACCCGAATGTAGCTGCCGGGATCCGTGCGGCACTGGGATCTGATACGGCCATTCCAGAATAATTGATTCTGGAATGCAACCCTACCTAATCCCTGGATTCCAGCTTTTCGGAATTTACCCTGCGCCATTCGCCTTCTATCACGCCATCATCTGCTGGTGTGTTTTGTTTTGTTCCACCACTTGCGGCTTGACGAGGGAATAGCAACAAAATGAACGCCAGCGCATCGCTCCACACACCCGGTAAAATGAGCAACACTCCTGCCACCATGGTTCGACCACTATCCCACAAAGCACCAAAAGGGGATTGACCACTTTGAATGGCCAGCATCAACCTGCCAAAAATTGCCAGCCGTTCTTCCTGAATCAACACCCAGCCTGCGCCAGTGGTGAAAATTAGCCACGGCAATAGCCACCAGCCTATCGCATGCGCCAATTGGAATAAGGTATAGATTTCCAATGCTGGAAATCCGAGTAAAATAATTAAAAAAATAAAACCAAAACTACGCAAAATTTACCCTGAATATATAATTTACGCTGCAAAGCAAGCCCTGAGAGATAATATGAGGCCTAAATCAACCTTAACAATAGCCAATGACGTAAAAAAATGGACACCATACTGATTATCACCAACTTGCCCGACAGAAAGAGTGCGGAAACCCTGGCCCGAATTCTGGTGCAGAAACGGTTAGTTGCTTGCGTCAATATTCTCGCTGCATGCACTTCAGTGTACCATTGGCAGGATAAAGTCGAAACAGCGGAAGAAGTGCCCATTTTTATAAAAACAACGCAGCATTGCTATGATGCAGTTGAGAAAATAATCAAGGAGCTTCACCCATATGAACTTCCGGAAATTATATATGTCCCAGTTCAGGGAGGTTTACCCGAATATTTAGCATGGGTTGCCGCCGAAACGATAAAATGAACAAATAAGACCAGAAACCAATAAAAACCATCACACTCTAGGATCACATTTAATGAAGCGTTTTTTTCTTTCCTTGCTCTTGTGCTTCCCTTTATTTGCTCACGCAATTGTTGAAGGAGAACTACTGGAGCCTGAACAGGCTTTCAAGTTTTCAGCTCGACTGACGGATGCCAATACAATTGAAGTCAGATACAAAATAGAAGATGGCTATTATCTCTATCGTGATAAATTCAAATTTGAAATCACCATCCCTGAAGCTTCTATCGGTACACCAGTTTTTCCGCCCGGAAAAGTAAAGCAGGATGAATACTTTGGTAAAGTGGAGACCTATCGCCATGATGTCAAAATAACGATTCCCCTGAAAAATGCCAACCCAAACTTGCAGGCCGTTTCATTAAAAGCCGTTTCACAGGGATGTGCGGATGCAGGTGTATGTTTCCCACCCAATACGCAAACAGCAGAACTTAAACTGACAACCACCACCCCTCAGGTATCCGAACCCTTGAGCGGACTGGCAAAGCTGAAGCAACTGGGCGCCAGTCTGGGTGGTTCAACTGAAGAGTTTCTCCCGCCAGAAGTCGCTTTTAAACTGAATGTCACCGTAAAAGACGGCAATACACTGCTCGCCGATTTCAAACCCGAACCAAGTTACTATTTGTATCGGGATAAAATCAGCTTTGTGGTTAAAAATGGTGCCGGAATCAGTATTGCCGGAGTAAAACTACCTGCCGGTGAAGTCAAGACCGACCCTAATTTTGGAAAAACCGAGGTTTACCACCAACCATTTCAAGCTGTTATTTCATTAAAGCGCGATACACCACAAACCACAAAGGTGACACTAGTTGCCACTTTTCAGGGATGCAGCGAGAAAGGTATTTGTTACCCTCCTATTAACAAAACGTTTAATCTGAGTTTAGCTGAACTGACCAAGACTGATACGTCAGCCCCCGTTCAGCCTGAAACTGCGCCAGCAGCGCAAGCAATACAAGAAACAGCTATCGCACCACAACCCTCTGGAAATGTAACGCAATCCGAGTCATCCACGATAGAACGCCTGTTTCAGGGAGGCAATTTCTGGCTGATAATCAGCTTTTTCTTTGGTGCAGGTCTGCTGTTAGCTCTGACTCCCTGCGTATTCCCGATGATCCCTATCCTGTCAGGCATCATCGCTGGACAAGGACAACACCTGACTAAAACCCGTGCTTTTGTGCTATCCCTTTCTTATGTACTGGGAATGGCCATCACCTACGCGCTGGTGGGTATCGCAGCTGGACTTTCCGGCAGCCTGCTCTCCGCTGCATTGCAAAACCCCTGGGTACTGAGCACTTTCGCACTGGTCTTCGTCGTACTGGCATTTTCCATGTTCGGCTTCTATGAGTTACAACTGCCCAGCGCAATTCAGAGCAAGTTTTCAAATGCCAGCAATAAAATGAAAGGCGGCAGCACCATCGGCGTCTTTATCATGGGTGTACTTTCTGCCGTGATAGTCGGCCCATGTGTTGCTGCACCGCTTGCCGGAGCGCTGCTGTATATTGGTCAAACCCACAATGTGTGGCTTGGCGGATCTGCTCTGTTTGCCATGGCAATGGGAATGGGTGTTCCGCTGATTCTGGTTGGTGTTTCTGCCGGTGCGCTATTGCCCAAAGCAGGTGGCTGGATGAATGCCGTTAAAAGCTTCTTTGGCGTACTGTTGATCGGCGTGGCAATCTGGCTCATTTCACCTGTAATTCCGACCGTAGTCCACATGCTGTTATGGGCAGCGCTCCTCATTGTTTCCGCTATTTACCTCAAAGCGCTGGATCCCCTGCCATCCAATGCTCATGGTTTTGCCAAATTCTGGAAAGGGGTGGGTATTATCACCTTGATTGCCGGGGTTGCGATGCTGATAGGCGCTTTGAGTGGTGGGCGTGACATTCTTCAACCTTTGTCCGGCCTGCGTGCAAGCGCCGCAGAAACCCCTTCTGGCGTGGCTGAAACTGCCTCTCCTCAGTTTAAGCGAGTGAAAAACATTGCTGAACTGGAATCTCAGATTAAAGAGGCCAAGGGCAAGTATGTCATGCTGGATTTTTACGCTGACTGGTGTGTTTCCTGCAAAGAATTTGAGCGTTTTACTTTTAGCGACCCAAGAGTAAAGACAAAGCTGAAAGACGCCATCATGCTACAGGCTGACGTTACGCTGAACAGTCCTGAAGATAAAGCGCTATTGAAAAAATTCAACCTGTTCGGCCCCCCCGGCATTATCTTTTTTGACAAAAAAGGTGACGAAATGGTGCCTGCAAAAATCATTGGCTATGTGCCTGCAGAAAAATTTCTGAACAACCTTAATACTCACTTGCGCTAGTTCAATCCAATGAAAATAGCCAAAATACCGCTCATAGCAAGTCTGGTTGCAGCTGTAGCCGTTGCTGCAGGAATTTTTACCTACGCACTGAAAGATAGCACCCCCCCTGCTACCTCTGTTGCACAACCGGATGCCAGTTCAACTTTATTTAATGCCAGCTTCGACGACCTCAACGGCAAAAAACAGCCACTTTCCCAGTGGCGAGGAAAAGTGCTTGTAGTCAATTTCTGGGCGACCTGGTGCCCTCCCTGTCGCACTGAAATTCCCGAATTTATCAAACTACAAGATAAATACGGCAAACAAGGCCTGGTATTTATAGGGATCGCCATTGACCAGAAGGACAAAGTACAGGCCTATTCGGATGAAATGGGTATCAACTACCCTGTCCTGCTGGGTGAAATGGAAGCCATTTCACTTTCCAGACAGGTTGGCAACCGACTTGGCGGACTTCCCTATACCCTGATTGTTGATCGTCATGGTAAAATCACGACCTCGTTAATCGGTGGTATTACCGAAGCAAAACTAGACCAGTTACTTGCGCCACTACTTTAAATACAACAGGCTGCACCGTCACAGAATCCCTCTGCTATAATGACGTGAAAATCTGCAAAAAACTGGACAAAATGACCTTATTTGCGTCAAACTTGCGCTTATGAAGAAGATTCTGGTACTACATGGCCCCAACTTAAATCTGCTTGGCTCACGCGAACCGGCTCATTACGGTACGGATAAACTTGCCGATATTGATGACCGCCTGAAAACCCTGGCCGAGCAATCTGGTTGTGTACTTGATTCATTCCAAAGCAATGCCGAGGCTGCTCTGATCGATCGCATTCACCAAGCCCCGTCTGTGGGCGTTGATTTTATTCTGATCAACCCGGCTGCTTTTACCCATACGAGTGTTGCATTGCGTGACGCCTTGGCTGGCGTAGCTATCCCTTTTATAGAAATTCATTTATCCAATGTGTTTGCCCGTGAACCCTTCCGGCACCACTCTTATTTTTCCGATCTTGCCGTCGGCGTTATCAGCGGTCTTGGCGCCAAAGGCTATGAACTG
This sequence comes from Sulfurirhabdus sp., assembly GCA_043759595.1. Taxonomy (GTDB): domain Bacteria; phylum Pseudomonadota; class Gammaproteobacteria; order Burkholderiales; family SMCO01; genus Sulfurirhabdus. The sequence goes on from JAYVLG010000002.1 coordinate 38,853, forward strand.
GCGCTGGAATTCGCACTACACCAATTTAACAAAGGTTAATCATGGATCTTAGAAAACTTAAAAAATTGATCGATTTGGTCGAAGAGTCCGGCATTGCCGAACTGGAAATATCCGAAGGCGAAGAAAAGGTACGCATTACCCGCGTTAACCAATCCGCGCAACCTGCTCAATACATGTACGCTCCACAACCGGCACCGCAAGCTTTTGCTGTAGGCACGCCAGCTGCAGCGGCCATCGTGGACGCTGAGCCATCTGCGCCGGATGGACATATCGTCCGTTCGCCTATGGTAGGAACTTTCTACCGTTCAGCTTCACCCGGATCAAAAGCTTTTGCTGAAGTGGGTCAATCAGTTAATTCAGGTGACACCCTTTGTATTATCGAAGCAATGAAACTGCTGAATGAAATTGAAGCCGATCAAGGTGGCGTCATCAAAGCCATTCTGGTTGAAAATGGCCATCCCGTAGAATACGGCGAACCATTGTTTGTCATTGGTTAATTACATTTTCACTTGGCAATCAGGGGCAGATAAACGCTGACTCCTGCAATGAATGATGTTTTCCTGCTCTTCAGGGTCTTTGTGGTTAAACTAAGGTTACCCCATGTTTGAAAAAATTCTTATCGCCAACCGTGGTGAAATTGCACTACGCATCCAGCGTGCATGTCGTGAAATGGGCATTAAAACTGTTGCCGTTCACTCTGAAGCAGATGCCGAAGCAAAATACGTCAAGCTCGCGGATGAGTCCGTTTGCATTGGACCTGCACCTTCCAGTCTAAGCTACCTGCATGTTCCGGCCATTATTAGCGCCGCCGAAGTGACGGATGCGGAAGCGATCCACCCTGGTTACGGTTTTCTTTCTGAAAATGCAGACTTTGCCGAGCGTGTTGAGCAAAGCGGCTTTGTTTTTATCGGTCCTCGACCAGAAACCATTCGCCTGATGGGTGACAAAGTCAGCGCGAAAGATGCTATGAAAGCGGCAAATGTACCTTGCGTGCCTGGTTCTGAAGGGGCTGTCCCTGAAGACCCGGATGAAATGATGCGTATTGCTCACGATATTGGCTACCCGATCATTATCAAAGCTTCTGGTGGCGGTGGCGGACGCGGTATGCGCGTTGTTCATACTGAAGCTGCATTGCTAAACGCTGTCAGTATGACTCAAGCTGAAGCACAGACGGCTTTTGGCAACCCCACCGTATATATGGAAAAATACCTGGAAAATCCACGCCATATTGAGATACAGGTACTGGCAGACGAGCATGGCAATGCAATCCATTTAGGAGAACGCGACTGTTCCATGCAGCGTCGTCACCAAAAGATTCTGGAAGAAGCGCCTGCCCCGGGACTAGCAACAAAATTACGGGATAAAATTGGTGAAAGATGTGCAGAAGCCTGCCGCAAGATTGGTTACCGTGGCGCTGGTACCTTTGAATTCCTTTATGAAAACGATGAATTCTTTTTCATTGAGATGAACACTCGGGTTCAGGTAGAGCACCCGGTCACTGAGCAAATTACCGGTGTGGATATTGTTCAAGAACAGATTCGAATTGCTGCCGGTGAAAAACTGCGCTTCAAGCAAAAGGAAATCAACTTTAAAGGGCACGCGATTGAATGCCGTATCAACGCCGAGAACCCTTATACCTTCGTGCCTTCTCCTGGACGGATTACCCAGTACCACACCCCTGGCGGCCCCGGTATCCGCGTTGATTCCCATGTTTACCACAATTATTTTGTTCCTCCCCACTACGATTCCATGATTGGCAAGCTGATTGCCCATGGCGACACGCGAGAGCAAGCTATTGCACGGATGCGAACCGCACTCTCCGAAACAGTAGTGGAAGGGATCATGACCAATATTCCGCTGCATCAGGACCTGATGCACGATGCGGCATTTTTGCAAGGTGGCGCAAGCATTCATTATCTGGAAAAGAAGATTGCTGACCTTAAAAAGCCCTGATCAATTCGTTCATCCATTCTTAACTGTATAGCCAGCGGAGCAAACTGAAAATGGCCTGGCAATCAGTCAACATACAAGCGGACGAGCTGACAGCAGAAATACTGAGCGATATTTTGATGGACTTAGGTGCACTGTCAGCCAGCATAGAAGACGCCGAAGCAGGCACAGAAAAGGAAAAGCCGATTTTTGGCGAACCGGGTGAGCCTGAAGCAGGCTTGTGGCAGAGCAGTATTATTAATGCGCTGTTTCCAACTGACGCCGACGTGCCAGCCATTATGGCGGCGGCGGCTAAAGCGTCTCACCTTGAACAAATCCCCCCCTACAGCATTGACCACTTGGAGGAACAGGACTGGGTGCGTCTGACGCAGGCCCAGTTCGACCCCATTCCCATTTCCTCCAGGTTGTGGATTGTTCCCACCTGGCACACCGCCCCCGCACAAGATGCCATCAATCTGGTGCTGGACCCGGGCCTTGCCTTTGGTACTGGCAGCCACCCTACTACGCGTTTGTGTTTGCAATGGCTGGATGAAAATATCCAAGGGGGAGAAAGTGTGCTGGATTACGGATGCGGTTCTGGCATTCTGGCTATCGCAGCCATGAAACTGGGTGCCGGACGTGCGATCGGCGTCGATATTGACCCCCAGGCTATCCAGGCAAGCTGCGATAACGCTACTCAAAATCAGGTCGCTGCCAAATTCTTTTTACCTGATGCCGCGCCTTCGTTCAAGGCAGATGTTCTGGTCGCAAACATTTTAACCAACCCGTTAAAAGTGCTGGCACCTGTGTTAGCATCTTTCGTGCGCAATGGTGGCCATATTGTGTTATCCGGCATTCTTGTTGAGCAGGCACAGGATGTACTCGCTATTTACCAGGAATGGTTTGAAATGGAAGTAAGCGGGCAGGATGAAGGTTGGGTAAGACTGGCCGGAATAAAAAGGTAATCTGATATGGGCGACATGATTACCACCTGCCCAGGTTGCAAAACCACCTTCCGGGTTTCTACTGAGCAACTCAACGCCCATGAAGGTGATGTTCGGTGTGGTCGTTGCGCCCGCGTTTTCAATGCATTTGAAAGCCTGGCCCAGCGAAGCACCCCATCCTCTACTGTCCCCAAAGCGCCAGTTGATAACTTTCCCGAATCGGAAAGCCCCCCCACTCCAGAAGTAGTTTTTGAAAAAAGTGAAATTGCCTCAGGAGAAGCGTCTTTTGAAATTTATCTGGAACCTCTGGAACAAGTTACCTATTTTGAAATACCTAAACCAGAAACGGATGCTGAAAATGCGCCTTTCGAAGAACCAAAACATGAACCAACCCCAGAACCCATCACTGAGTCAGCATTTGAACCTGCTCCTGAACCTGAAATAGCACCAGAACCAGCCCCCCTGCAAACTGTACCTGCGTCTCCTGAACTGAAGCCCCCGCAGACCCTGATCAGTGAATCCGATGCAGACTGGGAAAACCCTGTCTCGACAGAGACAACCGAATTTGACCACGATGAATTGATTATTCAGAGAAAGAAACGTGTATGGCCTTGGGTAATCGGCTCGCTGTTGCTGATAATGACTGCCATTGCGCAACCTGTTTTCTTTCGTTACAACCTGGCTTATTTTGCAGGGGATAATTTCAATAACAACAGTTATGGCATACATGGGGCCACCACGCAGTTTTTAACTGAAATGGGTGCTGAACTGGTTGTACTATGCAATCACCTTGATTGCCCGGGGCAGCATGATTTACTTAAATATTCAGACAATATCAGCATAGAATCGTCCGAACTGCAGGCAGATCCCACTCGACCTACGGTGGTGGTGCTGAATGCCGTTTTACGCAACAGGGCAAAGTTTCCGCAGGATTATCCACGTCTGGAATTATCGCTAACGAATACAGAAGACGCTGTAACAGCACGACGCGCATTCACCCCTGCTGACTACCTACCGGGCAAAACAAGCAAAGCAGATATTGCAAAAGGCATGAAAGCGGGCAGTGAAGTGACTGTAAAACTTTATCTGGATACCCACGATTTAAAAGCGGTGGGTTATCGCCTGTATATTTTTTACCCGTAATTATTTAGTTGCAGGGGCGGGTTTAACATCTGCTTTCTTTTCGGCAGCTGTGGCTTTGGGTGTGGCGGGTAGCCGAGAGGCACCAGCCTTTGGATAACCGGCCGCATCCAGCGCTGCGTTCCAGGCACCTGCTTCAAATCCCTTTAAGGTGGAATTATTTCCAACTACCAGTACCGGTACTTCCAAAGCACCAACCAGTTTTTTCAATGCTTCCCCATCAGCAGCAACTGTAGGATTTTTGGTGGTATAGGGTACGCCCCGATTCACGAGTAATTCACGTGCCTTATTGCACCCTTCACCACAATCCGTAGTGTAAAGCACAACTGGAGAGCGCTTCACAGCAAGCTGGGTAGCATAGGAAGATTTATCCGACTCAATGACATTCCCGCTTAGTTTTTTTTCCTGAACGCTTTTAGCATTAGCTGGTGGTGGCTCGTCTGTGTAATGCACCTTGCCTTCGGCATCCACCCAGCGGTAAAAATTACCTGCAATCACCAGAGTGGTGCACAGGCACAGTAGCAATCCTGACAAAAGACGTGATTTCATGAGATTAGCTATCCTTTCAGTTGTTTTTGTTAGTATATCGCAAGCAGCAGAAATCAAACAAAATTCTCGCGACAGTTGACTGCCTCGAGAATTTTGATGGTATGGAATTTCTTTCGGTGAGTAAAATTTGCCCTGCAAACCCGCAAGTTCAGGTTTGGATTATCGAGAATATCTTTATTCAGGGATTGACCCTGCTCATGGGTTCGAAAATACGGCAATATCCCCTGGCTTGCGCAACATTTTATCTACATCGCCTGCGTGCAGTTCCTCGAGAGATATCAGTTCTCTGGCATACTCTTCAAGCATCACCGACCGATCTTTCGTCAGTTCAAGCAGATGTTTGTATTCCGCCAGGGCGTTGCGCTCATGCTCCAGCGATTCGTGCAGAATGTCACCGATATTGTGCTTGTGGGTTTCCAGCAATGGCCCGATCGCTAATGAGGGATGCCCACCAAGATGGGTAACCAGTTCTCCAGCACGTTGCGCATGCAATAAGCTTTCATCCGCTTGTCCGCGAAGCCAGCTCACTATCGGGATGCGATTGTAGCCATAAATCAGCAGGGAATAATGTGTATATCGCACCACACCCGCCAATTCCGATTCCAGTATTTTGTTAAGCACGCCGATCACTGCTTCTTTATCCAATTCCGCCATTATCTTCTCCTTTACAGAAAGAAACCGCAAAGCGCGCTTTACGATTTCACTAACAAACGATGTAATTCACCCTATTCGTTTTCCATGTCCGCATGATATTTTCCCTGCCGGGCGAGGCTATTCAGGCCTGCGCGTTTCAGCAACGCTTGCTGGCCTGCTTTTTTATTCGCGGCCTCGCCATGCCATGCCTTGAGCGCAGGAGCCTGCAATGCCCGGCCATAAGAAAAGCTTAGTTGCCAAGGCTTTTTCCCGGCACAAACATTGATAGCGTTAAGATTAGCCGTTGCAGATTCATCGCTTTGCCCGCCGGACAGAAAATTGATCCCTGGCACGGCAGCAGGTATCGTTCGGCGGAAACACCGCAACGTTGCTGCAGCAATTTCCTCCGGTGTGGCTTGCTGTGAGCAGTCTTTACCTGGCAGGACCATATTGGGTTTTAACAACATATGCTCGAGCACCACACGCTGCTTATGCAGGCAGTGGAATACTGTTTCAAGTACCTGCTCTGTCACACTGGCACAACGCTCGATAGTATGATTTCCGTCCATCAATACTTCCGGTTCTACAATTGGCACGATCTCGAGCGACTGACAGATTGCTGCATATCGAGCCAGACTATCCGCATTAACCGCCATAACGCGGCTTGAAGGAATACCGTCGCCGATCGTAAACACCACGCGCCATTTTGCAAATCGTGCACCCAGCTCCTTATAGCCTGCAAGCCGTTCAGAAAGCCCATCAAGGCCTTGTGTCCATTTGTCACCAGGGAAATTTGACAGTGCCTGTGTGCCTTTGTCCACTTTAATTCCGGGAACAATACCCTGCATAGATAATAATTGCGGCAAGGGCACGTCAGATTCACTGCGTTGGTTGAGCGTTTCCTCAAATAAAATCACGCCGCTTATATATTTGTTGAGTCCTGGTGCACTAAACAAAGACTCCCTGTAACTGCGCCGCGTCTCCTTAGTGGACTGCAGACCGACATTTTTCAAACGCTTCTCCATCGTGCCGGTACTTTCATCTGCTGCAAGAATGCCTTTGGCCGGATCAGTCAAATCAAAAATCGTCTGCTCCATAGCTGAAACCTGCATCGAAATTACCCTCCGAAAAATTTAACTGGAATTTGCAACTGGACAAGCTTTAAACAACGCTCAATTCACTATAGACCAAATTTTCTTTATCGTTAAAACGCATCTTTCGCATGGATCAAGGCATTTAATGTCTCAAAATATGGTCGTTTTTCAGGCAGATGCTATATTTAAATTTAATGGAGTCGGGTTCATCCTGCCTCTTATACAGCTCATTGGCCAGATAGAGCGGTGATGAAGCCACATCCACAAATTACCTTAGCTTCTAAAGGCTAAATAACTATCGGAGGACACAGATGCAAATAGCCGACCTTGTCAGAGAATGGGAACGTGCAGGAGGGGGGCATTTAACCGCAAGAGAATACCGCATTCATCTCCCGCTCCGCGATGCTGCTAAAATTGCCGCCCTGACTGAAATGTATCCACTGCGGAGCGAAACAGAAATTATTACAGAGTTACTGACTGCTGCGTTGAATGAACTTGAACGTGCTATGCCCTATGTGCAGGGTAGCAAGGAAATAGCGCGGGATGACCGGGATGATCCTATCTATGAGGACGTTGGACCCACACCTCGCTTCAATGCGCTAAGCAGGCAATATCGCGAGAAACTGGAAACTAATCAGGGCGCACACTTCACGCACTTACCCTGAAAAGGGTACTGAATACTCAGGAAAACCACCTCAAAAATGCAGCGGCAGAAAGCGCAATGATGGCCAGCACGGCAAGGATCCTCCACGTGTTTTGCTGCGCCCTTTCGCTCCATTTACTGCCCTTGTTAATATAGGCTGCGGCAAGCAGAATACCTGCAACAGCACATGTTATTTTGATCGACAGCGCAACGATAGCAACACCATGAATATCCGGAAATTGCCCGTAATAAATCCAGCTGACTCCGCCAAAAGCACCGCCGCTGGCCGCTTGCGCAACCCACCCTGCCAGCATGACCCATGCCAGCGGTTTACGGACCGCTGTTTGCCAAGGCCCTGACCATAGCGCAAACACTCCGCTGCCAACAACCGCCGCAGCGCCGAAATTATGTACTATCTGTATGGCCGTATAGGCCAGATTTTGCAGATCCACCGATGTTAGTTAACAGTCACTTTAATGCACTGTTCCACGCCAATAGGCGTATGACCTTTATTTACAACCTTGACGCAAATATCATGTTTGCCCGTTGCTAGCGTTTCCATTGTGTAACTGCCCTTGAGCTGACGCAGAATAGCCACTTCCTTACTATCCACGTAAAGGTGAACATGATCCCCCTTTGGACCGGGTACGACTTCATAGGTCACCTTGTTCTGTGTCATGGCGTCCAGTGTGGCACCTTCCACGGGGGAGGTTATCTTGACGGAAGCATTATCAGCAAGAGTCATCTGAGAGTAAGCGAGCAGTACAGCAGCAGTGAAAACAGAATAAACAAATGTAATGCGCATTGCGACCTCCATATTGTTGAACAGAAAATCAGAGGCAACCAACTGCTTCTAATTGGTAAAAATAAGTTATATATAGCACAACACCATTCAGCCGTCAGAACAATGAACTTAAATGAAACATAAAATCTTTACGATTAATGGAACAGCGGCATGCTCGCACTGTCTCACAACACAACTAATCAGCGGTTTTTTCCGGCGCTAAAATCCAATTTTGCCTTGCTTGGCCACTATTGCTTATAAATGCATTGGAAAGCCGCCCCATGCCGTTGAGCGTGCTAACATGGCAAATTCATCCGGGAAAAATCAACACATGTTTTCTCCCACGTAAGGAAAAAACAATTTTAACGACTAATCCATCTACAGGAAATTCCGGATTAAAATTTTAACTGGTTACATATTAAGAGTAAAAAGTATGTTGCGCAATCTGACTAACCGCACCCCAAAACTGGATAACGGCGATCCTGAACTGAAACGACAGGAAATACGTGACTATTTCCACAGCACATTCGACCTTTACGAAAAGCTGTTTGAAGTATTGACCAGTGAAGAAGCTTATTACAAGAAAGCCACCCCTCTCCGACATCCCCTGATTTTTTACCTTGGCCACACCGCCACCTTTTTCATCAATAAACTGCTCCTTGCAGGATTGGTCAAGGATCGGGTTAACCCTGAGTTCGAGTCGATTTTTGCCGTGGGTGTGGATGAAATGAGCTGGGATGATCTGAACGAAACCCGCTACGAATGGCCCACTGTCGAGCAGGTTATGGCTTATCGGAATGCGATACGTCAGACTGTCGATACCATCATTCAATCCACACCGTTATCGCTACCCATCAATTGGGAAAATCCATGGTGGCCGATCATCATGGGGATCGAACACGAACGCATTCATCTTGAAACGTCATCCGTACTGATCCGCCAGCATGCACTGCAATTTGTCAATCCGCACGCATTGTGGGAGGCCTGCCAAAAATCCGGAACTGCACCCGAAAACGATCTGGTGCATATACCTGAAGGCATCGTTCACCTTGACAAGCAAAAATCTGATGCAGTTTATGGCTGGGATAATGAATACGGACTGCACACGGCAGAAATACCCGATTTTAAAGTCAGCCGTTATCTGGTGAGCAATCAGGAGTTTCTGGATTTTGTGAAAGCAAAAGGCTACGCGAACGACACCTGCTGGGAAGAGGAAGGACTTTCCTGGAAAAACTATACCCACGCGGCACATCCTGCCTTCTGGATCGCTCACGGTCACGATTGGCAATTGCGCCTAATGACTGAAGTAGTCGCCATGCCATGGGACTGGCCGGTTGAAGTGAACTATCATGAAGCCAAAGCCTTCTGTAACTGGAAAAAACAGCAGACCGGCCAACCGATTCGTTTACCGACAGAAGATGAATGGTATCGCCTGTATGATATTTCAGTTTTAAACGTCATTCCGGCTGACCAGAAGGCTAAAGCCAATATTCATTTGGATCACTATGCGTCTTCATGCCCCATCACAGAATTTAGCCATGGTGAACTATATGATGTCGTGGGCAATGTCTGGCAATGGACTGAAACGCCGATTTACCCCTTTGAGGGTTTTGAGGTACACCCGCTCTACGATGATTTCACCACCCCCACTTTTGATGGTCGGCATAACATCATGAAAGGCGGATCATGGATTTCCTGCGGCAATGAATCCCAATACAGCGCCCGTTACGCTTTTCGCCGCCACTTTTTCCAGCACGCCGGTTTCCGCTACGTTGTTTCAGATACCCTGGCAACGATAAATACCTCCCATTACGAAACCGATAAACTGCTTTCCGAATATGCTGAGTTCCATTATGGTGATGAGTATTTTGGGGTCCAGAATTTCTCTGAAGCCTTAGCTCATCTTGCCATTCAGTCTATGGGCAACAAACCCGCCCGCACAGCATTGGATCTGGGTTGCGCAGCAGGGCGCGCCACCTTTGAACTGGCAAAGCATTTCGATCAAGTCACCGGCATCGATTTCTCTGCGCGATTCATTGGCATGGGTGTCAAACTGGCCGAACAAGGCGTACTGCGCTACACCCTGGCAGATGAAGGGGAGCTGGTCAGCTACAAACAACGCAAACTTGTCGATCTGGGCCTGAACGAAGTCAGAAACAAAGTGACATTTTTCCAGGGGGATGCCTGCAATCTTAAACCCCAGTACACTGGGTATGACCTGATACTCGCCGCCAACCTGATAGACCGGCTTTACAGCCCCTCGAAATTCCTGAGTACCGTGCATGAACGGCTGAACATGGGTGGCATTTTGTTACTCACCTCTCCCTACACCTGGCTGGAAGAACATACCAAAAAAGAGGAATGGATAGGCGGGTTCAAAAAAGACGGCGAAAATTTCAGCACACTGGATGGCCTCAAAACCATACTCGGCAATCATTTCCGCCTGGTACAAGGCCCGTTGGCAGTGCCCTTTGTCATCCGCGAAACCAAACGAAAATTTCAGCACACCTTGTCCGAAGCCACCATTTGGGAACGGATTGCATGAGTTTCGACTTCGACAAAATCATCCCGCGTGAAGGCACCGCCTCCGTCAAACATGATGGACGCAAAGCCTATTTTGGCACGCAGGACGTCCTCCCCCTGTGGGTTGCAGACATGGACTTTGCGGCACCAGAAGCCATTACCCGCGCCCTGGAAGCGCGTGCCGCTCACCCAGTTTATGGCTACACCTTCTATCCAGACAGCCTGTACGACGCCCTGATCAGCTGGATGAAAAAACGCCATGGATGGGATATTCAGCGGGAATGGATCATCATGGCACCCGGGGTAGTGCCCTCGTTGCATGCTGCGGTGTTGGCCTTTGTCCAGCCGAACGAAAAAGTCATTGTACAGCCCCCGGTCTATTTCCCCTTTTTCTCTGCCGTTACCACAACCGGGCGACAATTAGTCCAGAATCCGCTGTTATTAAACAATGGGCGATATTCCATCGACTTCCCGCATCTGGAACAGTGCGCTGCAGAAGGTGCACGTCTCTTGCTGCTTTGCTCACCACACAATCCCGTAGGCCGTGTCTGGAACAAAGAAGAACTGACTGAAATTCTGCGCATAGCGCGGCAGTACAAAATGATGATTTTATCTGACGAAATTCATGCTGATCTTGTTTACCCCGATCAGCGTCACACTGTTCTGGCAACATTGGCAGAAAAAGACGATATCCTGATAAGCGCTGTCGCTCCCAGTAAAACCTTCAACATTCCCGGGCTTGGTTTATCCAGCCTCATCGTGCCAAACCCGGAACATCGGGCCGCCATCAGAACCGTTTTCGACACCCTGCACCTGGGCCATTCCAACCCCTTCAGCATCACAGCATTTGAAGCAGCCTACCGCGAAGGCGAGGCATGGCTGGATAGTCTGCTGGACTATCTCAACGACACTAAAAATTTCGTCAGCGATTATCTGGCTAAAAATCTCCCGGAGATAAATCTCATTCAGCCTGAAGGTACCTACCTGTTATGGCTGGATTGCCGGGCATTGGAGATGAATGATCAAGCGTTAAAGGATTTCTTTATTCATGAAGCCAAGGTGGGCATGAATCCTGGAACGGTTTTTGGGGAAGGGGGCAGCGGATTTATGCGGTTAAATATTGGATCGCCTCGCCATATTATAGTTAATGCTTTGGAGCGAATTACTAAAGCAGCTAGCGGTAAAACATATTCACTACTAAGGCTTTAATATAAGCTGTGTAAATTCCTTTAACCAAACTGAATTAGGCCTTATTAAACCGAACCTTGAAACGATAATAGCGGCCAATTGATCGCCATTATCGCAACGAAATCAATTAGCTAACTTTTTTCTTGCCGGCAACACCTGCCAATCCGATTAGCCCAGAACCAAGCAGCCATGCTGCTGCCGGGACAGGAACAGGTGCTGAAAGAGGATCTTGACCTTGTAATCCAACAGTAATACGAACACCTTGGAACGGACCACTTTGAATTACTCCCTGGCCTACCAAGTAAGCTAAACCAGTATGGTAATCCATAATGGTACCGGTTGCAGTATCGCTAGTGTCATAGTCATAAAAAGCATTAGTTGATAAGGATACATAGCCCAAATCATTTCCTAGGGTTGGGCCATAGTCTCCGAACAGGTGAACATTTAGAGTCCAATCACCCTTTGTACTATCAGCATTATCAACTAAGCTACCATTGGCGCTGCCATCAATATATAGCGTTGTTAAGTTCCCAAAAAATACTCCGGATCCGATTTCATAGTGATTAAAACTAGCATTAAGTGTTGAAGTGCCTTGCCCTAATCCTATATGATCAAACTGCGTTGCTGTAAAATCAATTTGCTTTCCGCTTGTGTTTAGAGGGGTTGCGTTTCCAACGACGGACCATCCACCGTTTCCGTCTGAACCCTCTACATGAAATTCACCACCTAACAAATACATTGAGAAATTATTGATAGGATTGGCGAAATCACCTGGAACATTTAGCCAATTCGTCGTGCATCCAGGTTCGCTAGGGCATGCAGCATTAGCGGTTGAATAGATTCCTGCGGCAAAAATAGCGCAGAATAGTTTGATAGTTATTTTCATATCTTCCCCTAAGTAAAAATTTACTGTTTATATTTATTTTTAAACATTAAGCAAAAAATATACCAATTAAATAAATAGCAGTAAAATCAATTACCAAGAAAAAGTTATTTTGTATTAAGAATAAAAATGTAAAAAATACCGACAACCCACTTCGAAATTCACTCGTCGGTTTGCTAATGACAGGAATTACTTCGGTCAAAAAAGACTCAAGTGAAGAACGGCTTCCCCTCACACCTAGTATTTCACTCCAGAACCGACTTCCCGTTTTTTCACTCAACTCACAGTTTTTTAAATAGGCTATCGGCATCTGCAGAGAGCACTTCTTCCCATTTGTAGTTGCAAATCCACCTGCGAAACCAACTGCAAAAAATAGGGAATAAGTTATTGAGGGGGCGGTTAAATATTTGACCGACTCGTCAACATCATCGATTAAACCTTGAAACGTATTATCCACCCGATAAAAATGAAAAACTCTAAAATTGATTTATACGTGCATGACAAAACTCAACGCTTTTGAGACCAACATCACCCTTTGGTCAAGAATCTTAAAAAAAGTACAAAGCAGATCCCTCGTCGCATGGAGTTATCAGGAAATATTTTGTAAATGCAGGAAATTCAAAAGCATTGATACTCAATATCCCGTGTAAATTGATTTTTTATCAACCGTCGCGCAGAATGCTTTACTGTAAGCCGATATTTCGGTTAGCTGATATTCGGTGGGGGGATTGCCGATTCTATTTGCGAAGCTACTCTGAAGAAGGATTAAACGAACCATGAGCCGAAACACCCCTGTAGACACCATGCAAGTACTGAAAGCCCTTGCAGTAATCTTCCTGTCCGCAACTTGGTTTCAACATGCGCATGCTGCGGAAGTTTTCAAATGCGTGGTAAACGGAAAAACAACCTATCAAGCAACCCCATGCACCTCCGGAGGTAAGACTCTACAGATCAATGCAGGAATCTCCAGCGAGTCTTCGGCGGAAGCTCACCGCCGCGCTTTAAACGAAAAAAAGATAGTTCAAGACCTTGAGAACAGTAAGCATGCCCCAGCACCTACGACTCAGGCTAGCAGTGAGCGCAGTCGTGAAGATCCGGACAAACTTCGTAAACAGCAGGAAAAAAAACTAATCGCGGATTGTGAGGCCAATCACGGTGTTCATTGTCGCGATCCAAAAGTCATCGAAGAAAACAAAATATTGGATACGCCAATTACTCCGCAGGAGCAACAACGGGCCATAGCAGAGCGCAGGGCACGGAAGAATGACCCTTATTATTAAACAAAGGGTTGCATGTCATTCATTTACATCCAACCATTAATCATATAATCAATCAGGCTGGGCTGTACAAAAGCGTGCAACCCCGCGACTCCATGTTTTTTTACTCAATAGAAGACTCTTTCTACAGTTTGGACTGATACTCTAAGGTAAATTGAACGCCTTTTTCTTGCACAACGCTGTTTAACAGTGAGAATCAGCTCATCCCATTATGCCGCAACAACGCGTCAATCGATGGCTCCCGTCCCATAAACGCGACAAAAGACTCCAGTGCAGAACGGCTTCCCCCCACACCCAGAATTTCACTCCAGAAACGGTGCCCTACTTCTTCGCTTAACACGCCGTTTTCTTCAAACAGGCTGTAGGCATCAGCAGAGAGCACTTCTGCCCACTTGTAGCTGTAATAGCCTGCCGCGTAACCGCCTGCAAAAATGTGGGAGAAGTTATTCGGGAAGCGGTTAAATTCCGGCGGAATAATGACGGCAACCTGCTGGCGAATTTCGTTGATCAAATCGAGTACTGACTTACTGGCACCAGGTATGTAGTCGTAATGCATGTGCATGTCGAAAAGCGAAAATTCAATCTGGCGCATGGTTTGCAAACCGCTCTGGAAGTTTTTGGCGGCCAGCATTTTGTCAAACAGTTCACGGGGTAATGGCTCGCCGGTTTCGACGTGTTTTGTCATGTGCTTGAGCACATTCCATTCCCAGCAGAAGTTTTCCATAAACTGGCTAGGTAGTTCTACGGCATCCCACTCTACGCCGTTAATACCTGAGACGCCCAAGTCTTCGACTTGGGTTAACAAATGATGCAAACCGTGTCCAAACTCGTGGAACAGAGTAATGACTTCATCGTGGGTAAACAGTGCGGGTCTGCCGCCTACTGGTGCAGAAAAATTGCAGTTGAGGTATGCCACCGGTGTTTGTATGCCTTTTGTTTTGCGCCGACGCGTAATCACATCATCCATCCAGGCGCCGCCGCGTTTGTTTACGCGGGCATAAAGATCGACATAAAACTGCCCGACCAGTTGACCAGTTTTATCCGTGATTTCAAAAAACTTCACATCCGGGTGCCAAAGTGGGGCATTGGAGGGGTTAATTGACAGCCCGTAGATGGTTTCCACCACCTTGAACATGCCTGGCATCACTACTGATTCAGGGAAATACTGCTTTACTTCCTGATCGGAGAAAGCATATTGCTTTAAGCGTAGTTTTTCACTGGCGAAGCCGATGTCCCATGCTGCCAGTTTTTCCATATGCAGTTCTTCACGAGCGAATTTCTGTAGTTCCTGTAAATCACGTTCGGCATAGGGTTTGGCTTTTTTTCCTAAATCATTGAGAAAATCCAGCACCTGCTTGGGGGTTTCAGCCATTTTGGCGGCGAGGGAAATTTCGGCATAGTTGGCAAATCCCAGCATATGGGCTGCTTCCTGACGCAATTTCAAAATCTTGTTGATCAGTTCCGTGTTGTCCCAATCCGGATTCCCGAACTCGGAAGCACGAGTTACATAGGCCCGATACAAGATTTCACGCAGTTCACGATTTTCTGCATATTGCATCACTGGCATATAGGATGGGCCGTGCAGGGTAAATTTCCAGCCGCTTTGATTATCGCTGGCTGCAGCTTCCTGAGCGGCTTCCAGGGCATCATTCGGCAGACCAGCCAGTTCGGCCTTGTCATCCATGATCAGGGCGTAAGCATTGGTCGTATCAAGCAAATTTTCTTCAAATTTACTGGATAACTGGGATAACTCTTCCTGAATCTGCATGAAGCGTTCTTTCTGATCATCTGCCAACTCCGCCCCACCCAAACGAAAGTCGCGCAGCTCATTTTCGACAATTTTTTTCTGCGCAGGCGTCAGCACCATGTATTCGCGGGATGCTTTAATCTGTTTAAATTTCTCGTAAAGCCGCTGATTCTGCGACAATTCCGCATAATACTGCGTTATTTTGGGAAGATTTTCGTTGTAGACTTCACGCAATTCCGGGCTGTTTACCACGGCATTGAGATGTGAAACTTGTCCCCATGATCGGGATAAACGCTCATTGGCGTCCTCCATCGGGCCAACAAAACCTCCCCAGCTTGGTGCGCTATCCTCTGACAACAGGCGTTCAATCAACGCGCGATTTTCTTGCAACAGCGCTTCAATGGCGGGGCTGACAAGTTCAGGCTTCACTTCGTTAAAACGCGGCAGACCGGAAAAATCGAGTAGTGGGTTCATGATTGTTGGCTTTCAGTTAGGCGTAAAAATTCATTATACTATGATGACTTAACAGGAGTTGCATTCATGCACAGTACTTCCAATATCACCTCTCACCATGGTCATACACCTGAAATTGCAACTAGCGCTTATGTTCATCAAAGCGCACAGATTATTGGCGAAGTATCCATCGCTGAGCATTGCTCAATCTGGTGCAATGCCGTAATAAGAGGGGATGTTAATAGTATAAGTATAGGCAGTGGCACCAATATTCAAGACCTGAGCATGCTGCACGTCAGTCATAAAACACCTCAAAACCCTGAAGGCGCCTCGCTTATTATTGGTAGCCGTGTCACTATCGGCCATAGCGTGATTTTGCATGGTTGCACTATTCACGACGAATGTCTGGTTGGGATGGGCTCCATTATCATGGATAAAGCCGTTCTGGAACCACAGGTGCTGGTTGGTGCGGGGAGTTTGGTGCCGGAAGGTAAGGTATTGCAAAGCGGTTATTTGTATCTTGGCCGGCCGGTTAAACAGCTACGGGCACTCACTGCCGAAGAAATCGCCTATTTTAATTATTCTGCAGAGCATTATATTAAGCTTTATAAAAGTTACGGTGTTTAATTCAAGGCTTAAAAACATTTTAACCGCAGAGGCGCGGAGGCGCTGAGAAATCAAAAGCTTGAAACTTATTACCACTCACCAAACGGTTGTCGAAGGGGCTATTGAGAGTTTTTATGTTTTTCCTCTGCGCCTCCGCGCCTCTGCGGTTAATAACCTGCCGTTTTCAGTGCGCACTCTCGTACACAACATGCCCCTCTACCAATGTATAGCGAACCTTTCCCTGTAATTCCATCCCCAGGAATGGCGTATTTTTCCCTTGGCTTTTGAGCGCTTTCGGTTCTATTTTCCAATACGCTTCCGGGTCGAAAATACAAATATCGCCTGCTTGACCAACCCCTAAGTGGCCATTCTCGATACCTAGTATTCTGGCAGGATCAGCGGTGACCTTTGCGAGGGCTTTTACAAAAGGAATTTTCATTTCTGCAGCCCATTTAAGCGTCAAGGGCAGCAATAGCTCCAACCCCGTGGCCCCAGGTTCGGCCTCTTCAAACGGAAGAATCTTGGCATCATCATCTACAGGACTGTGGTCGGAGCAGATCACATCAATGGTACCGTCCTTTAATCCTGAACGAATCGCGTCTTTGTCACGCAAGCTGCGCAGTGGCGGGATCAGTCGGCAGTTGGAATCAAAAAAGCCGATATCCATCTCGCTTAAATGCGCGTGATGCACACCAATATCACAACTGATCGCCATGCCCTGTTTCTTAGCGGTACGCACCATATCAATTGCTTCACTGCTGGAAAGACGGCAGATGTGTAATTTAGCACCGGTTTCTTTAGCCAACAGCAATATGGTAGAAAGTGCGATTGTCTCGGCACAGGTGGGAATGGAGGGCAACCCAAGACGCGTCGCCACTTCGCCATCATGTGCCACCCCATTTTTAGATAACAGGGCATCCTGAGGGCGCAACCAGACGGTAAAACCAAATGTAGCGGCATACTGCATCGCCCTCATCATCACCAGGGTATCATTCAGCACGACATCACCATGAGAAAAAGCAATGCAGCCCGCGTCATGGAGTTCAGCCATTTCAGTCAGTTGAGTGCCAGCCAGCTTTTGTGTCAACGCCCCTAACGGAAATACGCGCGCCTGATTCAGGCTTTTCGCCCGATGTTTTAACATCTGCACCAAGCCGGGCTCGTCCAAAGGCGGATCAGTATCTGGCGGGCAAACCAGGCTGGTCACACCACCGGCCACTGCTGCGGCCATTTCGCTTGAGAGGGTTGCCTTGTATTCAAAGCCGGGCTCTCGCAGTCGGGCAGATAAATCAATGAGCCCCGGAGAGACAATCAATCCCGTTGCATCCAGCAACCGGTTTGCATGAAAACCATCTGGCGCATTGCCTATGGCGACGATTTTCCCGGCCGCAATAAAGACATCCTGTATCGCATCCATGCCATTTTTTGGATCAACTACGCGGCCACCTTTGATGTGGATTTTCATAACAATCAGGCTCCCACCAAGATACTCATTACCGCCATCCTCACTGCAATCCCGTAAGTGACTTGGGGCAAAATAACCGACTGCGCACCATCTGCCACGGTTGAATCAATCTCCACCCCCCGGTTCATCGGCCCAGGGTGCATTACAATGGCATCGGGTTTGGCGTAAGCCAGCTTTTCTGCCGTCAGGCCATAATACTTAAAATATTCTTGTGCGCTGGGCAGCAACGCTCCGCGCATACGCTCATTTTGTAACCGCAACATAATCACTACATCCACATCCTTCAAGCCTTTGGTCATGTCGTTGTAAACATGTACACCCAGCTGCTCTACACCAGTAGGTAACAAGGTTTTGGGGGCAATGACGCGCACTTCCGGCACACCCAGAATATTCAAGGCATGAATTTGCGATCGGGCGACACGGGAGTGCATGACATCACCGACAATCGCCACACGCAGATTGGTGAATTCTTTTTTGAACTTGCGTATGGTAAACATATCCAGCAAGCCTTGCGTAGGATGGGCATGACGCCCGTCTCCTGCATTCACAACGTGAATATGCGGTGCCACATGACGTGCAATCAGATGGGCAGCGCCCGATTGTGCATGCCGCACTATAAACATATCGGCCTGCATGGCGGCCAGATTATCAACCGTATCCAGCAGGGTTTCCCCTTTGGATTGAGAAGAGGCGCTGATATTCAGATTGATCACGTCCGCTGACAAGCGCTTTGCAGCGATTTCAAATGTAGTACGGGTGCGGGTGCTGGGTTCGAAAAACAGGTTGAATATGGCTTTGCCGCGTAGCAGTGGTACTTTCTTCACTTCTCGTTCTGCAACAGAAACAAACGGTTCTGCGGTATCCAGTATGTGACGGAGTATTTCTACCGGAAGGCCTTCAATCGACAGCAAATGCTGCAGTTCGCCGTTTTTATTGATTTGCGGGTTATTGAGCATAGGCTTGCTTCCGGCGGTATGTGTAAGTGGGCAACATTATAACTGATCGCGCAACTTGCGCGCCATTAGTGAAAATTCTCTTTTCAACTGGCAGAAGCAATCACTTCTTTCAGCTCTAAAGTCAGCTTGCCATGTTCATCCTGTATTAACTGGATATTCTGGCCTTCTTCCAGAGGCAAGCTGAACCCGACAAACTGCGCGGAGAAAGGTAACTCACGCCCGCCTCTATCTACCAGCACTACGAGCTGAATGCTTGCTGGTCGCCCATAATCAAACAGTTCATTAATGGCTGCGCGAACGGTTCGCCCGGTGTAAAGTACATCATCTACCAGAATCACATCCCGGTCAGTTACGTCAAATGGCATGTCAGAAGGTTTCACTTCAGGATGCAATCCTTCTCTGCTGAAATCATCGCGATAAAATGAAATATCCAGCGCGCCCAGTGGAATACTGGTACCAAGCTTTGCATGCAAGGCCTGCGCCAACCAGACACCTCCCGTATGGATTCCCACCAGGGCGCTGTTAGTTGTGAGATGAGGCTTTATTTTCTGCGCAAGTTCCTGCGTCAGGGCCTCCACATCAGGAAGTTGCATGTTATTGTCCATCCAGAAAAGTTTGTAAGATATGTTGCGCCGCTACCTGGTCCAGCATCGGCTTTTGTTTTCTTCCCCGCACACCCACCTCTCTCAAGGTTTGTTCCGCCTCAACGGATGTCAATCGCTCGTCCACCAGAGCGGTCCTGATCTTAAACCGTGCTTCCAGTCGTCTGGCAAACTTGCGACACAATGCGGACAGATCATGTTCCGTGCCATCCATGTGTGCCGGCAAACCTACCACCAGCATTACAGGCTGCCATTCCTTGATTAGCGCAGCAATTGCTGCGAAGCGTTTATCGTTGCTTTCTTCGCTGATAGTTGCGAGAGGATGTGCCACACCTATGGATAGTTCACCCAGTGCTACACCAATTCGCTTTTCACCAAAATCGAAGGACAGTACGCTGCCAACGGGTGGATAGGAGATCGGAAGGTCAGACTTGCCTGATTCTGGATTCATTCAACTCAAATTGCGTTTTACTGGATTACTTTTAGTCACGACGTTAAGCATGTCCTGCATCTTCCGACAAAAAAGCCGGGTTGATACCCAGGATATCCATTGCCGCTTGCAACCGTTCTTCATAAGGCAAATCAAAAATAACATGGGAAGATGCTTTGACTGTGAGCCAGGCATTTTGAGCAAGCTCCAGCTCCAGTTGCCCCGGCCCCCACCCTGCATAGCCGAGCGTGATCAGTATTTTTTCAGGCCCTTCTCCCCGGCCGACAGCGTGCAGTATATCTTTGGACGTGGTCAAACCCAGATTATTATTCATTGCCAAGGTAGACTGCCATTCGCCAACCGGCTGATGCAGCACAAAACCGCGATCCATCTGCACCGGCCCACCATAATTGACTTTAAACGCTCTCAGTTCTTCCGGCTGTAACTCTATCTCAATCTGTTCAAACAAAGCTTGCAGAGTCATGTCTATGGGCTGGTTAACTACAACACCCAATGCTCCTTCCTCATTATGTTCACAGATATAAGTGAGTGTTTTGGCGAAATAAGAATCTGCCATGTTCGGCATGGCGATGAGGAAATGATCTGTCAGATTCACGTTTTGCATGTTCATATTATGGCATACATTAACCCAATAGTAAGGGGACTGCTACCCGCTATCTGACTGTTTGCATCCTTTGCTGACATTTTACAGATTTATAAATTCACTCAAACAAACCTTCTACGGAGAGGTAACGCTCACCAGTATCATAACAAAAAGTCAGCACGCGACTGCCTTCTGGCATATCTCTCAATTTATTGTTGATTGCGGCCAGTGAAGCACCGCTGGAGATACCAATAAAAATCCCTTCTTCTCGCGCACAACGGCTGGCAAAATTAAAAGCGTCTTTTGCATCTACGGTAATCACGCCATCCAGTATGGCCCGATTCAACACTTTTGGTACAAAGCCTGCGCCTATTCCTTGCAATGCATGCGGCCCTTTTTCGCCACCGCTCAATACGGCAGATTCAGTTGGTTCTACGGCAAAAACCTGAAGTTTTGGAAACTTTGCTTTCAGTATGTCGGCACAGCCGGTGATGTGACCACCCGTCCCCACACCGGTTATCAGATAATCAATGCCTTCCGGGAAGTCGTCCAGTATTTCCTGTGCAGTTGTTTTGCGATGCGCCTCTGCATTTGCTGGATTTTCGAACTGCTGAGGCATCCAAGCATTTTCAATCTCGTTCACCATTTCTGTCGCACGATCAATTGCGCCGCCCATGCCTTTTTCAGGTGGCGTTAATTCCAGCCTGGCGCCCAATGCTGTCATGTAGCGACGACGCTCGATTGACATGGATTTCGGCATAGTCAGTATTAATTTATAGCCCTTGGCCGCTGCTACCATAGCCAATCCAATACCCGTATTCCCGGATGTGGGTTCGATAATGGTGGTCTCCGCATTGATTTTACCAGTTCGCTCCGCCTCTTCAATCATTTCCAGCGCAATACGATCTTTGATACTGCCACCTGGATTGGCGCGTTCCAGCTTCATCCACACTTCAATGTTTTTGTTAAATAGCCGATTTATTCTGACATGCGGCGTATGGCCTATTGTCTCTAATATGGAGGATACCTTCATGCTCTGCTTCTCCTTTTTTCGTATTTTAATCATTATGGACGATGGCAATGCAGCATTTATAATTATAGCCCGCTAAGAAAGCAATCCTAACCTACTCAAAGAATGGATTCAATCATGGTCAGCCTTCTTTCCATGTATTGCGGGAATTTTTCAGTTCCGAATTACTGAAAGTTGATCGTGGAGGACATTAAAACAGAAGTAGAAGGGGAAGGGTGTTAAGGGAAACTATTTGATTCGGGCGCACTAGGTTAGACATTGCAGGTGCGCCCTGAATTCACAATCAGTTTCTGAACGTGCCTTCCTTTGTGATCACGGTTAGATCCGTAAACGTTGAGCCACTATGGCTTGTCGGACTGAAGCGAACGCGGAAACCACCTATATCCGTATCCATTTTCTCTAGTGCCTCTACCAGTCTTTCACGGGTCAGATTGCTGCCTGCCCGCTTCAAACCTTCTACAAAAGCATTAGCTGCTATGAATCCTTCCAAGCTTGTAAAACCAATAGGGCTTTGCGGTGCAAATTTTTTCATAATCTTGTGATATTCCTTCACCACCAGAATTTTCTCATCAAACGGCATCGGCACTACTTGAGAGATAGAAACACCAGCTGCATCAGGCCCTAATTCGCGGGCAAGGGAACGACTTCCAACAAATGAAATTGTATAATATTGCGTGTACCCAATAGCCGCTCTCATCTGCTTGACGAATTCAGTTTCTGATTTATACACACTGATCATGATGATCGCTTGCGGCTTGGCAGCACTAATTGATTTCACCGCCGCAGTCACGTTCACTGAGTTTCGCTCTACGGTGCCAGAGCCGGTCAGACTCATGTTGCGTTTTTTCAATGCGCGCTCAACTCCCGCCAGACCAGCCTGACCATAAGCATCATTCTGATAAAAAATCGCAATTTTGGTTAAACCCAGTTTAGTCAGATGATTGACGATTTTTTCAGTTTCATCGTAGTAACTGGCACGAACGTTAAACATAACGATTAACAGGGTCACGCAGCAATTCTGCGCCCGTGAATGCGCCAAAAAATGGCACTTTGCTTTCGGTAAAAACAGGCAGCGCTGCTTTACTGGTTGGCGTTCCAACATAGCCAAACAAGGCAAATACATTTTCTTGTGATATCAGTTTCTTCGTGTTTTCTACTGCACGTGCCGGCTCATAGCCGTCATCCAGTGTTTTCAGTTCGATTTTGCGGCCATTCACACCACCTTGTGAATTAACATAATCGAAATAGGCTTTGGCGCCATCGCGCATTTCTTGTCCCAGCTCCGCAGAAGGACCACTCAAAACCACTGACTGACCTATAACAATCGAATGATCGGTTACACCTGTTTCCGCTTTAACACTCACAGTTAGAGCAAGTGCCAGACTTGCCATTCCAATTCGACCCAACACATTTAAATAGTTCATATCTAATCTCATATAATCTGGTAAACAAAAATAGTCCACTCGCTGACAGATCAGTACAACTAGTTGAGGTATCAACCGGAAACGGAAGCAGCAGGGACTTCTTATAGCAAAATAAAAGAGGGCATCCGCTAAGACGCCCTCTATGCAACCACAATATTAGAATTTATGAATCTACTAATACAGTATATCATAAACAATTTGTAATGTTGACGACTTTTGTGATTTATTCAAAGTATTCCATACCAATAGAGGACAATTTCAGCTGACATTTTTGAGATATTTTCCGCAACACCATAAAATAAAGGCGCCCAGTCACTCTTAATCAGTGACTGGGCGCCTTTATGAATTTAAAAGCTTAAGCGCTATTTACAAATAACCAACCCTTAAGCCTGCTTATGATAAGAAACCACTGTTTCAACTTCATTTTTTGAACCCAGCAATACAGGCACACGCTGATGCAAGCCTTCCGGCTTCAGGTCCATAATGCGTTCACGACCTGTCCAGCTCGCGCCACCCGCTTGTTCAACGATAAAGGACATTGGGTTAGCTTCATACATCAAGCGCAATTTACCAGCCTTGGCAGGGTCTTTGGTATCTTTTGGATACATGAAAATACCGCCACGGGTCAGAATACGATGCACTTCAGCCACCATTGAAGCAACCCAGCGCATGTTGAAATCTTTACCACGAGGACCGGTTTTACCTGCCAGACACTCTTCAACATAACGCTGAACTGGTGCTTCCCAGAAACGCTGGTTGGATGCGTTGATCGCAAACTCTTTGGTATCTTCAGGAATGGTCATTTTAGGGTGAGTAAGCACAAACTCACCAATATCTCGATCCAGAGTAAACCCGTTTACGCCATGACCGGTAGTCAACACCAGCATGGTGGAAGAACCGTAAAGCGCGTAGCCAGCACACACTTGCTCGGTACCTGGCTGCAGGAAAGACTCGGCAGTTGCATTGGTGCCATCGCCTGGGCAACGCAAGATGGAGAAGATCGTACCTACGGAGATATTCACATCCACGTTGCTGGAACCATCCAGTGGATCGAACACTAACAGGTATTTACCGCGTGGGTATTGTGCCGGGATAGGGTAGATTTCTTCCATTTCTTCAGACGCCATCGCAGCCAGGTGACCCGCCCATTCGTTGGACTTGATGAAAATTTCGTTGGTGATCACGTCCAGTTCTTTCTGTGTCTCACCCTGGATGTTTTCTGACTGGGCGCTGCCCATAACACCAATCAAGGCGCCTTTATTCACCGCATTGGAAATCACTTTACAAGCTGTAACAATATCATTCAGCAACGAGGTAAAATCACCTGTCGCGCCGGCGATATGGCGTTGTTCTTCAATAATGAATTGCGTAATGGTAGTGCCGTTATGCATGATAAGTTCCTAAGCCTAAAAAAAATTAAAGATATACGCTAACCCTGGGACCGGCAGTTGAATTGGGCTATTACTTAACGCATGATACGAGTCGTATTGGACGCCCCTCACGGCACAGGGCTGAGACAAACGCATCTACTGCGTGCAACTGATGACTTCAGGATCATAAAAAAAAGCGATTATATCATAAATTTTCTCTATGCAATTTATGGCCTTAGAAGGAATCGTTACTCTGCTCCCATGCTGGACAACTGGTCGCCGCGCGCAAAAATCCATGTGCGGGTGATGCTGAGAATATCGACTTTTTGACGTATCTCTTCCGTGAAAGGAGCATAAGGGGCTGCTAGCCGCACAATACGTACAGCCGCCTGATCAAGCGTTATATGGCCAGATGAACGGTTTATTTCAACATTTTCCAGACTGCCATCGGCCTTGATAGAAACGGTCAACTGCAGGCTGCCATACAGTTTTTGCTGTTTGGCTTCTTCAGGGTAATTGAGGTTACCCACTCTTTCTACCTTGATGCGCCAGTCCTCGACATAACGCGCAAAACTGTATTCTTTTGTTCTGGCACCAACGAACATACGTTTAGGCCGTTTTTGATATGAATCCCAATCTTTGGAAACCTGCGCTTCCAGTCTGGCCATTTCCAGCGCTTTTGCTGCCATCTGCGTTGCATTTGGCGCAACTGATTTTTCAGTGGGTTTCTGCTGCGGTTCTTCTGTCTGATCCTGGCTGAATGTGGACTTAACCTGCATCATCAATTTTTGCGCCTGTTGCTCCAGCGCCTGAACCTGTTGCGCTTTCTGTGCTTCTTCCGGCTGAGGCTGCTGTTTGCTTAAAACCGGCAAAGGACTTTTAGCGCGGCGATCCAGATCAGTATTGCCACCTCCATCCAGATTGGCTTGCGCGAGAGCATCCGCATGGGTAGGTTTGGTTGCAGACTTACTGTTAACCAGCACCACTTCCATTGGTGAGTTTGCGGTGTCAAACTTTTTAGGATCCGGTATTTTGAAGTTGACTCCAAAAAGAAAAATACCATGCAGCACTACCGACAGGCTCACAGCAATGGTCAGCTGGGTAGCATAGTCGAATCTGAGCAGATTACGCTGAAATGAGGTCGCAAAGCCCACGTGACGGGGTCATCCTTTTAATGAATACTTGGTGCAGTGTAAGCAATCTTCACGCATTTGTCATTGCAACTCGATCCGATGCTTGAATTCGCACCCAAATGCCAAATCAAGCAATTCAACATTGGAAAGCGCTACCTGAACTTGTGTACCAGGCGGTAATTCCGGCATGGAAGGAACACGCGTCACCAGCGGCAGTGTATCGAGCCGGATGAGATTTTCTTTCAGCACGGTCGCACTCGCCTCATTGATACCTTCTTGCAATACATAACGCAAGCACCAGTACCGTTCCATATTTCGCTGGAAACTATTGTAAGCTTCACTTGCTAATTCGAAATCGCGCACCGCGCCGAGCAGCACCTCGCTGTTTGAAGCGTATGGGGCAGGTTCGCCACGTACCAAAGCTATCAGTTGTCGTTGATTCAGCAAATCCATGGAACGGCGCAACGGTGAACTGGCCCAGGCATATTGATCCACGCCCAGCCCGATATGTTTGCCCGGTGTCGTGCTTAAACGTACCTTACCGTTAAATTGCGAACGAAAAACCCCAGCTACGCCCTTTTCAGATAACATCTTGGCCCAGCGAGAGTTGACATAAATCATCAGTTCGGACACAACTTTATCTATAGGATTACCCCGTTTCCGGTCTGTAATTGCTATGCGATCATCTTTAACCACAAAGCTGTAATCCGTACCGATGTTACTGCCTTGCTTGCCTCGCCCGATTTCAAGCCGATTTGCCAGCTCCCAGAGAATACCCAGCTCTTTCTTGAACGGGTAATCTGGTCCGCCGCGAGCCAAAGTATCTTCATTAAATAATGGTTCCAGCGTGTCATGCCGTAAATTTGCCGCAATCTTGACGCGTTCAATGCGCGTCACCGATGACACAACTGAATAATCAGCTGACTCTATTTCCAGGTACATGGAAAGAGCGGGGCATGATTTTGTCGCTTCCAGCGTATACGCATTCACCAGCGCATCTGGCAGCATGGTGATTTTATTACCGGGCATATACACAGTAGACAAACGCTCAAGGGCAATTTCATCCAACCGGGAGCCAGGACCAAACCCCAGTGCTGGCGCGGCAATATGAATACCGACTTGCCAGTTGCCATTGGGCAAATGAATCAGAGAAAAGGCATCATCGATTTCAGTTGTCGTTGCATCGTCAATACTGAATGCGGAAACATTGCTTTCCGGCAGATCCTGCGGAATATCAAATTCACCAATTTCACCAAATTCAATTCCTTTGGGGAAATGCTCGAACAGAAATGCGTTGAAATGATAATCATGAGAAGAGGGAATCGCACCACATTTTTCCAGCAGCTTGGGTGGCGTCAACCCCGTATCATGACAAGCCTGTTCCAGGGCCTTGTACTCGATGGTATTTTTATCCGGCCGATACAGCAGCATATTGATTTGCGGCAAGAGTGCTTCCGGGCAAGAAAACCCGGTCAGCTTCTCAGTGTACTCCGCCTGCTGCAATGCTTGCAGGCGCTTGCGCTCCACACTGGCAAGCGCAGCTTTCAATGAATCTTCCGGTGCGGCTTTGTAGTGTCCTTTGCCTTTCTTATAGAAATGCATGGGCGAACCATGCAGCTTGATCAACAAACCTGCGGCTTCAACCGTACTGGGCGCGTGGCCAAAATATTCCAGCCCGAGATCTGCAAATCCGAACTCATCCTGATTGCTGCATTCCCATAAAAAGTCGGCATCCAATTCATCTGCAACTTGCTGGGCTTGTTCCATGAACTCGCTCAGCGCAGGCTTCTCAAATTTGAGCAGCACTGAACCTGCCTTAATTTTGCTGCGTTTGCCGTGCGGCGCTTCAACCTGGAGCGAAGTAGTGTTGTCGGCAAGAACGGCGCCCACTTTAAACCCGCCGTCTTCCTCATAAAAAACATTCATATG
This sequence comes from Sulfurirhabdus sp., assembly GCA_043759595.1. GTDB lineage: Bacteria > Pseudomonadota > Gammaproteobacteria > Burkholderiales > SMCO01 > Sulfurirhabdus. Next base: position 66,189 of record JAYVLG010000002.1, read on the forward strand.
GCCTGAAAACCTGACTTCGAATTGAAATAAACTGCCTATTATACCTGACTGAAAAAGATCACCCGTCAAAAAGCAAAAATACGTGGAATATATTCGGAAAAATGCTGAAATCCGTGGTCTCCACCTGATATAACTATTTGGTGGGCACCTTGGAATTTTTCAAGTGCCAGTCGATAATCCAGCACTTCATCGCCCGTTTGCACCATCAATAAATAGCGGGATGGACACGTAATCGGCTCCACTTCCAGCGATTTGAGCTGGTTCATATGTGCCTGAGTCAGCACATATTCCTCGCCTGTATAAATATTGTTTTGTGGCCCAAGGTAATCATGCAACAAGGTATAGGGCTTGACAGCCGGATTCAACAACACTGCCTTGAGACCGTATTCTTCTGCAAGATAAGTTGCGTAGTAACCCCCTAAAGAACTTCCCACCAATTTCACCTCTCCTTTCGCGGCAGATGCTTCAATGAAATTACGCAGCAAATGAATAGCCTTGGCAGGCTCATAGGGAAGGTCTGGCGAAACAAACTCGCTGGCCAGGCCCAGACGGGCCATTTCCTGCTTGAGCAAGCGGCCCTTTAAAGAAGCAGAGGAACTATTAAATCCGTGTAAATAAATAATCATCGCAACACACAGACATCAGTGGAATTAAGGGAGCCTACCCGTTAAAAAGCAACTCGGCAGCAACCAGTATTATTGTCAATTTTCAACCCTTCGGGAATAAATCTGCATTCTGGATGTTTACCTGGATGACAGGGTAAGAGTGAAGAATCTGAAATATTTTCACATGCCATCCCGAAAGCCCTGCCAACCAAACCAAAATCAGCGTTTACCCTAATCTTATGAGGAGTTTAAAAACATGTCTATTATGCTAAATAAATGGATTGCCGCAATTCCGTTCGCCATTCTGGCGACTTCCGTCACATTAAGCACTGCGCAAGCAGATAATCAAACGGATACTGATGACAAGTCAGCTTCTATCAAAGTTTTTGCGCCAGGCAAGGGCGATCTGGCAGGTATTGGCAGCCGTGCTTTCCTGGTTGATCTTTCCGTCACATTCAACACTGATCTGGCTTCTACCGGCGTGACCCCAGAATTAACCGGTCCCGGTCCTTTGCAAAATGCGGGTCCATTCCCAGGCACTTTCGGCCTGGGCGCGAACCATGATCACTTCCCCAGCCTGGTTGTTTTGCTCAGTTCCACAAAAGTAGGCGCTGGCGCCGGACAGAATCTTTCGAACCTGTTCAATATCAATACGGTTACCAACCAGAGCGCTGCAAGCACTGAAATCTGGTCTACCTGGATCGTCGGCGCACCTAATTCTTTCGGAATTGCCGGAGAGCACACACCATCGCACTTGTTTGTGGCAGTGGTGGAAGGTACCGCCCCAGATGTCGTCATGGATATGGACGGCAATGGCGTCTTTGACAAAAAAGACCTGAAACTGATGGGTTACAAGGTAATTTCCAATACACCTCAAGTTGACTTTGTGGTGAATGGTCTTGCCAGCGGGTTTTAATTAACAACGCCAGATCCAGCGATTAGACAACCAACCTAACCGCTTGATCTGGCTTTACTTTTTAGCAAGAGCCTTAAGCAATTTTTCGTGAATACCGCCAAACCCCCCGTTACTCATGACCAGAATGTGATCTCCGGGTTGAGCTGCGGCCGCTATTGCATCCACCAGCAGCGGCAATTCATTCATAATAATCGACTTTTCGCCCAGCGGCTTGAGCGCTGTCGCCACATCCCAACCGAGATTTTCACCATAGCAAAAAACACGATCTGCCGCTGCAAGGCTTGCAGCCAGCGTGTCTTTCATCACACCCATTTTCATGGTATTGGAGCGGGGTTCCAATACCGCCAGAATACGCGCACTGCCAACCTTGCTACGCAACCCGCCCAAGGTGGTTTCAATGGCAGTAGGGTGATGGGCAAAATCATCGTAAACCGTTATTTTATTTACCACGCCACTCACTTCCATACGGCGTTTGACATTGACAAACTGCCCCAGCGCTTCGATACCGATTTTGACAGGCACCCCGGCATGGCGCGCAGCGCCAATTGCCGCTAACGCATTATGACGATTATGCGCACCCAGCAGCGACCATTTCAGCTCCCCCTGCTTTTCACCCTTGAAACTGACCGTGAACTGCCCCTCTGGAGACTGCTCTGAAGCTTCCCAGCCATCGGCAACTGAGAGTTGCTCCACCGGCGTCCAGCAACCTCGGGCTAAAACGCGTTTCAGGCTATCTTCCATTCCATTGGCCAGAATCAGTCCATTGCCCGGGATTGTTCGCACCAAGTGGTGAAATTGCGTTTCGATTGCGGCCAGATCCTGAAAAATATCAGCGTGATCAAACTCCAAATTATTGAGTATGGCTGTACGCGGACGATAATGAACAAACTTGGAGCGCTTATCGAAAAATGCTGTGTCATATTCGTCTGCTTCCACCACAAAGAATGGGGAATCCGTTAAACGTGCGGAAACACCGAAATTCTGGGGGACCCCCCCGACTAAAAATCCCGGATTCAGCCCCCCATATTCCAGTACCCATGCAAGCATGGCACTGGTTGTGGTTTTACCATGGGTACCTGCCACAGCCAGCACCCATTTATCCCGCAATACATTTTCTGCCAGCCATTGCGGCCCGGAGATATAGGGCAAACCCCGGTTGAGAATCTCTTCCATCAGGGGATTGCCGCGAGAAACCACATTGCCGATGACAAAAACATCCGGCTCAAACTTGATTTGCTCTGGACTGAATCCTTCCACCAATTCAATACCTTGCGCTTCCAGTTGGGTACTCATGGGCGGGTAAACATTAGCATCACAGCCAGTCACTTTATGACCTGCCTGTTTGGCCAACACTGCGATACCCCCCATGAAGGTACCGCAGATTCCGAGAATATGAATATGCATACTTAAATCGACTTCCGGTAATAATGCTAAAAAAATTCCAACGGCAACCCACTTCGCCATCTACTGTGACAAATTACATTTTATCAGCATTATCATCGACGAAAATGATTGGATTTGTATACAATACAATCAAATTCTAATATTTTACTGGTTTCAACCTGGAAACCTTAGTTGGATGGGTTGGAGCGCGCTGTTTTTGGAGCGCAGGGCAAAACGCAATAACGCAGAATGGTCATTCCATTTCAAGGCGTTGCAACGCCGCCCTGTGTTGCGAAAACGGTACAATCCAACCCATAACGGCCTCACCATCCGGATGAACCAGGGAATCATTAAAAATTCTACTAGAATTATTTAAATGTTACGTATAGCGGTTAACTGAAATTTCCAGGTTTAAATTATGGCCACACCAAAATCAGTGTCTGACATTGCACGGGCAACGTTATTGCAATTAACCGAGTTAGGCTTAACGCCTACGCCCGAAAATTATGCAATGTATTACTCTCAAATTTCGGGGGAAGCGCCTCCAGCCCCCCTCAGACAAATCGACCCTGCTTGCAACGAAATCATGCAGTTGGTCCGCACATCGCTGGACACCATCAGCAATACAACCGCAAACTGTGCCTCTGACCTGGGGAAACAAAATCAGGAAATGCGTCAATCCATTGATGGCTTAAGTGCAGCACAAGAAAAACAGGAAATGTTACAAATACTGGCAAATATTGTCGCCAAGGCCAATGAGATTTTTGGCACCGTAGAACATTCACGCGTTGACTTGCTCGCCACCAAACTGTCTCTCGATCAACTCAATGTTGAACTTCAGGAAACGCGTCTCCAATTGAATGAAGATCCCTTGACCGGCGCCCAGAACCGCCGTGCAATGGACAAAATCCTCGCCCGTGAAGTTGCGCTTTCATTACGAACCGGATCACGCCTAAGCGTTACAATGCTCGATATTGATCACTTTAAAAAAATTAACGACGAATATGGGCACGATGCAGGTGACAAACTTCTTGTGCACTTCGCCATGGTAGCCAAATCTGTTTTGCGGGAAAGTGATGTATTGGTTCGATATGGCGGTGAGGAATTTTTACTTATTCTGCCGGATTCAGATACAAAAGGTGCCGAATTTGTGCTCAATCGTTTAAAGCAGGTTATCCAAAAATCGCCATTAGCTTATAATGGCCAGCAAATCACCACTACTTTTAGCGCCGGGATAGCCCAACTCAAGGCAAACGAGAATGGCCATGCGCTTACGTTAAGAGCAGACGCTGCTCTTTATGCTGCTAAAAATGCAGGCAGGAATTGCTTTAAAGTGGCAGCAGAATAAACCAGCTTAGAATCCAGTCCAAATGTGGGGGCTGAAAGACCTATATCAACAGGCAAAAGCGCATTGTAAGTGGCTCACAATTGCATCCCGTTTAATTCCATAATGATCCTAGAAACCTTAGTTGGATGGGTTGGAGTGTGCTGTTTTTGGAGCGCAGGGCAAGGCGCAATGACGCAGAATGGTCATTCCATTTCAAGGAGTTGCAACACCGCCCTGTGTTCCAAAAACTGTGCAATCCAACCCATAGCGGTCTCACCAACCGGCTGATCCAGGGAACATTAAAAATCTATTAGAATTATTTAGTTAAATGTTAAGGGTAGCGGTCAACTGAGGTTTCTAGGATTATCCATTAAAGTAATCTGAAATTAAGCCGCTAGTTGTTTCATGAAAAACAAACTCACTAGCGCCGGGTCTATCGCCAAGGCACAAAAACTGGATGCGCAGGCTATCACATCCTTCATTGATGAAGGTAATGCGCTCTATGATCTGGGAAAATATACAGAAGCACTGGGCAACTTTCTCAAAGCAAAAGACCTCATTGGAAGCAATGCATCCAGCAAGGGAAAGCGCGCTGCAATTTGTCATTACAATATTGCACGTGCCTATGACGCACTCGACAAGATCGAAGATGCCATCGTTCATTACAACACCGCTATTGAAATTACCCCTCGTTTTCCCGAGGCACACAGTAATTTAGGCACACTGCTAAATCAACAGGAAAAATTTACTGAAGCCTGCGAGCATTTCAAAAAAGCCATTGCTGCGAACCCGCTATTTGCTTCTCCCTTTTTTGGTCTGGGCGTCGCTTTACAAAATCAGGGAGACAACACCAACGCCGCTTTTGCTTACCAACGAGGCCTTACGCTCAACCCGGATTTTTATCCTGGGTGGGTTAATCTTGGCATTATTTGCCATGGCATAGGCAGCTATGATGTGGCCATCAATTGCTACACTGAAGCCATTGCTTTGTCCCCCGACAATCATGAGCTTTATTTCAATATCGGTTTAGCTTATATGGGTGCAGAACAATTAAAAGATGCTGTCGCTTCTTTTAGCAAAGCAATCGAATTGCGGCCTGACTACGATATCGCCCGGGATGCATTGCAAGAGGCCATCTACTTTAGCTTACCTTCCTGAGAATTCCGTCTGGCAGCAACATTCCCACTTTCTGCTTCATATGCAGGATCATTCTGCTATACACTATCTGGATCGCGGATTACCATTTATCGTCCCATTTTCCGGTAGCACATGGATACCAATAAAACCTCAACCAACCTGGATGCTTTCCAGCAAATGCTGCTACAGATGCGTAACGCATTTATTGCAGATGTGCCAGAAAAACTGGATCAGCTCGACAATTTATTATTTGGTTTGGAAAAGAATGGATTTGACAGTGAATCCTTCAATACGCTGTACCGTATTGTCCACAGCCTGAAAGGCAGTGGTGGCACACACGGCCTGCATATCATCACCACGATTTGTCACCAATTGGAGGATTTTCTCGGCAGTTTGAATAGCCAGACAAAATTCACCCCTGAACTGATTAATTTCTGCCTGAGCTATGTTGATCTGTTACGTACAGCTACAAAACAGATTCAAATTGACCAAGATGATTTTCAGGAGATAGAAAACAAATTACCTTTATTGCGTCAGCAGTTCAGCAAAAAACAATTTACGGTTCTGATTATTGATAACTCTAAATTATCGACCCAAATTTATCTTCAATTATTTTCGAAAATCTCAGTTAATACCGTCGTTATGTCTGATGGGTTGCAAGCGCTCACTCGCGCACTCACTGAACACTTTGACTTACTGATCACCGGCAATGAAATACCCTCTCTGACAGGCGCTGCTATCATTGGAGCCCTGCGACTTTCAAACTCACCCAACAGCCACATCAAAAGCATCTTGATCACAGCAAATAAGGATTGCTGTAACGACCTGAAAAGATACACCGATGCCAATTACGTCATCATGAAAGATGCAAAATGGGCAGAAAACCTGGCGGATGCAGTCAACGGAGCGCTGCCTGTTTCGTAAGCAGCTAATAACAACCGCACTAAAGCATCTTGGTAACAGTCATTTGTATGGTTTCCAGTTTTTTCACAATCTGGACCTTTAGCAATAAAAGATCTTTTGCCAAATCCCTGGATTTGTTACTTTCACTTGTATGATTCAGACGAACAATTTCCGACCCGATTTCATGCACCTTGGTATGGAGTGCTTCAAGTTCCGAAAATTCAGCCAAGTGGCCATATCTTTCCTTTCCTTGCCGGTCATACCATTGCCCAAAACGACACACATGCGGGTCTGCAATTTCTCCTTCCATTAACAATAGAGGCAGGTCTTCCACAGACAATACGACCTGGTCAATCCACTTGATATGCTCAAATTGCGCCACTATCAGTGGAAAATCAGACAGTTCCCAACTGATATCTGCCCACTGCGCCCAACTGGGATCCGGTTTGTAATGCTCAACCCAATTCGGTACTTCTGCTGGCGGCATTGGCCGGGCTATACCATACCCCTGTGCTTCATCGCATCCTAACCGCAACAGCAATACACCGTGCTCGACTGTTTCAACTCCTTCTGCGATAACCGCTCGATTAAACACTTTGGACAAGCTGATTACCGCTTCAACCAAAGCAAGATCTTCCTGATCATCCAGCATGTCTCGGACAAAAGATTGATCAATTTTAATGATATTTGCCGGCAGCCGTTTCAGATAAGTCAAGGAAGAGTAGCCCGTACCAAAGTCATCCAGCGCGAAATTTACGCCCATTTTCTGGCACTCTGTGATAACAGAATACACATGCTGGATATCGCCCAACGCTGCAGATTCCAGAATTTCCAGTTCCAGATATTGCGGTGGCACTTCAGGGTAAAGTGACAAAGCCTTCTCTATTAGACTGACAAAATCAGGACGTTGAAAATGCCGCGCAGCAATATTTACACTCACGGGCCAAACCTCTCCCTGACGCAACCATTCCTGCATCTGCCGCAAGGCTTCATGCAGAACCCATTCACCTATTTGAACAATCATGTCAGATTGCTCTGCCAAAGGTAAAAATGCCATTGGCCCGATCAATCCGCGATCCGTATGCTGCCAGCGCAACAACGCCTCCATGCCAACCACCCGCCCATTACGCATGTTGACTTTTGGCTGATAAAACAACCGCAGTTCATTGCGGATCAAAGCCTGCCGGATTTTATCCATCTCCTGATTACGGGTTTGCTGCTGCAAATCCTGATCAGCATCAAACAATTGAAATCGATTGCGGCCACCCTGCTTGGCTTGATACATTGCCTGATCTGCGTGTCGCAACAACGTATCAGAATCGGCATCATCCAGCGGATAAACAGCCACACCGATACTGGCTGAAATCCTCAAGGGTTCTTCACTGATCAGATAAGGCTCAGAAACAGCCGTTAAAACACGCTGCAAAGCTACTTCCATTGCATCCATATCGTTCAGATCACTAATCAGCAATACAAACTCGTCCCCCCCGAGGCGAGCCACTGTATCCCCACCTCGAACTGCCTTCTCAAGTCGCCCCGCCACTTCGATCAATAAACGGTCGCCTTGTTCATGCCCATGTCGATCATTTACTGGTTTAAACCCATCCAGATCCAGCAGGCAGACTGCCAGCAACCTGTTCTGCCGGTGTGCGTTGGCGAGTGCTCGTACCATACGGTCAGCCAGCAATATCCGATTGGGCAGGCTAGTCAAGGTATCATGGCCAGCCTGCCAGGTGATTTGTTCTAACAGCTGTCGCTTCTCCCTGACATCGTGAAATACCAGCACACAACCCAGAATATTACCGTCGTGATCGCGAATCGGTGCAGCCGAATTCTCAATGGCAATTTCCTCACCATTTTTTGCCCGCACTAAAATATTTCTTGCACTAACTACATTCCCTTCGACAATGACCTGTTGCACCAAATTTACTGCTGGTGTTTTCGTGGCTTCATTAACGATTGGGAATACCATTTCCAGCAACCGCCCTTTTGCTTCAGCAGCCTTCCATCCTGTCAATTTCTCTGCAGCAGGATTGATTGCCTCTACCCGCCCCTTTGTATCAGTCGAAATTACCGCGTCACCAATTGAGGAAAAAGTAATCTCGGCACGTTCCTTCTCCGCTAACAGCAGCAATTCCGCCCGCTTACGTTCAGTAATATCTACTATTGCACCGATGATGCCAGCAAGACTGCCGTCGATATTGGTAAAAGTGGCTTTATAGTAAACTGCATCCCGCCATTCGCCACCGCCGACCGGGATTGAAATCTCATAAATTTGCTTACCTGGCTGTTTCATTAATGCCAGATCCTTCTCCCGATGCGTTTTTGCAATATCAGGCGCATCCGGGTACAAATCCACCAAACGCTTATTCAGCAGACTCTGTCCCGGTATGTCGAACAATTTTTCCCACGCTTTATTGAAACTCAGGTAGCGTTCATCCATGCCTTTTACAAATATCGGTATCGGCAATACAGCCAGCAGTTGCTGCATAAAATGCAACTGCTCCTGCAATGCTTTCTGATTCTCATGATTCGATTGCAACAACTGTTCAACTTCTTCTGCCATGTCGTTAAATGCGTTTGCAGCACCATTAATTTCAGCTGCGCCGCGCACCCGAACGCGAACTTGCCGATCCCCCCGTTTGAAACGATCTGCCGCTAATGACAGCTGTCGCAAGGTAGCCAAATTGCCATGCAAAACGAGGCTGATTAGCGTAAAAATACAAAAAATAACCACAAATACGGTCTTCAACTAACTTGTAAAGCGAACCCATATTTTATTGATTGCTGGAACAGGGGTAGTTTTAAACTTCAGTTCACCATAATTTTCACCGCCGAATGTTATCGGTGTCGCAAAGGTGACAGGGACGATATCGACAAACCGGACAAACCAGGCAGGGGCCTCCAGCTGCGCTGGCGTGGGGTCATTGACTAACAGCGCATTATTGAGATAATGCCACTTGATGGAATCAAGATTGGCACGTGCCTTGGTTTGCAGGCTCAAAGTTTGTTTAATTGCAGCATAGTCCCCGATAATGGATTGTTCGACCAGTACCGGCGTTAAATAGCGATGCAGCTCGCTTAACTCTTCCTGATAAAGGGATATTGCGGCCTCTCTTTCATCAACCACCAAAAAGTAAGACCGAATACTTCCAGCAGACAACAGAATCAACGCGATGGGTAACAATAAACGAGCGCGCAATCCTGTTTTGCGCCAAATGTGCTTGACTCCAGACTTCAGACGCATGAATTATTCCCGGACAAGCGTGTTTTGATAAAAATGCCGATAATTATCATAATCCTTATTTTCAGCCGATACAAAACCAAGTCTTTGCTCACTCTTCAGCATGTCAGACGCGGTTTGAAGAATTTTATTTCCTTCGACATCCTTTGCCATCAGTAGCAAAGCTTGCCGCACTTTTTCAACCTTATCATGGGAAACACGCGGGTTAGCCATAACCGGTAAATTGAGATAGGGCTCCGACGTATACAAGACGCGATACTTGATTTTCTCGCGCCGCGCATAATTTTCCATGACCTGGCTATTCACACCTGCTGCAGCGACGGTACCCATCATCAGCCGCGCCATGGATGATTCCTGATTACCCGTGAAAACAGGTTGAACGTGTATCCCCGCCCTTAATAATCCATCCATCGGCACCCAGTAGCCGGTAAAACCATCAGGGGTAGGAAATGCCACTTCCTTGCCCTCCAGGTCGGCCAGGGTTCTGATCGAGGAAGCTTCCATTGTAACAACCTGCCCCATAATGCCCTGTGTATTGAGGCGAGCGATCACTTTATAGCCCAATTTATCCCGATCGGGCGTAAAAAGATGGTTGGTATATACGAAATCAAACTCACCTCTAACGGTCATTTTCGTTGTTTCAGCAGCCGTCTTGCCCATTTTCAAGGACAAGGGTACACCGCTTTTAACACTCACATAATGTAAGATTGGATTCCATAATTGTGCGGTAAGAATAACGGATCGATGATTGAGCACTCCAAACTGCAAAGTCTCAGAAGCTAAAGCGTGAAAGGGAAAAGTCCCAATGATAACTAACACAAAAAAACAAATTAGTGATGCTGCACGAAAAATCATCGTTGCTCCGATTGCGTAAATATTTTGCAATTACATAACATGAAATTGCGGACGACAATTTCCTTAGCAAGACAAAATGCTCGCTAATCTATACTACGGCACAAAGCAGCTGATCTTTAGGTATTCCTTGCTCTTGAAGCCATTCTCTTACTTGGCTCACGAACACTTCAGGTCCGGCTAAATAAATATCAAGCATAGAAAGATCCGGATGATCATGCCCTATTTTTTCCAGCATCTCACTAATACGCTCATCGCTTAATGCGTCTGCCGTTACTTCTGTGTAATGGAAATTATCCAGCGCATCTGCCCAGGAACGGCAAATGTTGGACTGATAGTGTCCTCCGATAAAAGTAGCCATCCGATATAAATAGATATCCTCAACGGTATCAATCGCCATAGTGTGCTCGATTAAACTTTTTATCGGTGCAAAACCATTATTACAAGCAATCAGCAACGGAGAACGATGTGATTCGTCGTGCATGACAAAGTCACCAAAAGGACCTTCCACAACAATGGTATCGCCACTTTTAAGCCCTTTGAAAACTCGCTGTGCAAATGCGTCATCAGGCAAATTGCGAATGTGAAATTCCAGATTTCTGTCATCGCAGGGACAACTTGCCACAGAATAGGCTTCACCCTCTATTTCACCGATACTGAGTTTCACGCTTTGCCCTGCCAAAAATCGCAACCGGTTGGTGCGAGGTGTTTGTAATCGCAATCGCATGACTTTATCTGCCAACAGTTCGAGCGACTTTACTCGAGCTTGAATTTCCTGAACAGGAATATCACCCGGACGCGATGCTTCCAATGCTTCGACTACCAGATCAGTCACCGCAGTATGGGAGCACATGAGCGCATATCCCATATTTTTTTCTGCTTCACTCAGCACATAATCATGATGGCGCACTTTCTTGGATTGCCCGGAAACAATTCTGGCCTTGCACAAGCCACAGTTCCCGCTGCTGCAGCCATAATTCAGCGCCAACCCTGAGCGCAGAGCAGCTTCCAGTATGGTATCTGAACCATCTACAAAGAATTCATGCCGGCTGGGCTGTAAAATAACATGCGCAGATACAACGCGCAGATAGTCATCCATCACATCCAGCGTATCAGGAGCTTTCGTATCCAAAACTTCCTCCAGTTGTTGATTCAGCCAACCTGAAAACGCTTCAAACTCAGGCGGCATATCGGGAGCACCAGTCTCCAGAATGGCTCGTAAACGATCTTGCGCACGAACTACAATCGAATGATATTGCTGCAAATGCGTTCGCACATCGGCCAGTTCTCTACTTTGTTCATACAACCGTGCGGCGAGTACTTCTTTTTCCGGCAATGCACGTTCACGTACACGCTTGGCGAATGCCTCTTCCTTAATTTGCTCAAGTCGCTCAAGAACCAGATCTTCTTCAAACTTGGTATCGGGGTAGGCGAGCAGCAAATCCTTTGTGGTTACCATCCCGTCAAAAGATGGCAAACCGCCATCCTGAATTTTTTTTTGCAACGCCCCGCGGGAAACACCCAAAAGACGTGCGGCTCTGGACAATGGCAATAATTGTGACATACCCCTCCTTGATTACAAGGCAGCTTGCATATGTAGCTGTAGAATGCTTAATTGTTTTTATGTATTATCCAACAGATAAAATCTTAGGATGAATCGGCCCATTAAACAAGACTAACCATCAATTACCTTTTTTCCCAATTTTCCAAAGCTTCCTGAGCCGTTTCCCTGACCTCGGCATCATCGTCACGCAATGCTTTATTTAAGTAGGGGAGAACCTCGTCGCTGCCAATCAAAGTAAGGAAATGACACGCATCGGCCCGGTTTAATCGGCTCTGATTTTGCAGCATTACACCCAACCCCGGAATCATGCCTTCGGTTAATCCTGTGCCTTGAAACTCCTCAAGTACCGCTCCGATGCCAATTCGCACAGCCATACTGGCATTTTCATCCAGCAACAATTCAACCAGGAGCTTTGCGAGTTGGGGATTTTGTCTGATCATGCGTTCAACCTTGTCTCGCTTGCCTGATTTCAGCATTTCGTAGAAATACGTTTTGGTGCCCGAATCACTGCTACCAAAATCTACCCAGCGACGCAGTTCCGCCAGAGAAAGCAGGCCTTCCAGTTCATATTCTCCAATACGCACCCAAGGCACGGTTTTTACAATGAGTGATTTGGCTAGTTCTGGTTCTACGCCAATATTAACGATCTGAAGCTGACCAATTTCGCCGTTTTTTACCAACAGACATAGATGATTCAACACGGATGAGCAATGTGGACATCCGTCTGTCAGCAACAGCAATACTCTCGGGCGCACGGATTGTTGAATTGTTTCCATTATGATTTTCCTGAAATAGTTATAAGAACTTCAGGCAGACTGAATCCATGCCAGACATTTTCAACCTGTTTTCTCATGCCGCCGCAGCCCCATAAATCACTGCTTAATTGCATCGTATGATTATTAAGCTTTCACGCCTGGAATTCAATGTAATAAATGAAAGTTGCCAGATCACTTCAGTTCCTTCATATTAACAACTTCACTGTCACTCAGAAATGCATTCAGGATTTAACATATGCCGCTCAATCTAAAAAATGAAGAAATCGCCATGCTGCGTGGTGAATTGGAAATGCTGATGCGAGAACGTCAGGCACTATTGCGTATTGCCGGTTCCGCTGCGGTGTTTATTGCTGAACTAGACCCGGAAGTACTGCCGGAAGAAACCTACGAAGCTGCAGAAATGCTGGCTGAATGTTTGAATGAAGCGTCAGAAGAAACCATTAATGATGCGTTAAGTGTGATGAAAGCGGCAATAACGACTGAGCAACCTGCACTCTAAATCGCTTAAATTGTTCCGATCGCATCAAACAAATAAAAAAAGCCACCGCATTCGCGATGGCTTTCAAAGTGTTCCTAGCGTTGCTTAAGGCGCTTGGATGTTTGAAGCTTGCTTGCCCTTAGGACCTTGCGTAACTTCAAAACTTACTTTCTGGCCTTCTTTCAGGGTCTTGAAACCACCCATCTGAATTGCGGAGAAGTGTGCGAACAGATCTTCACCACCATCATCAGGGGTAATGAATCCAAAACCCTTAGAATCGTTAAACCACTTAACTGTGCCCATTGCCATTGTGTAACCCTCAAGATTGAAAATCGGGAAAATCCCGTAAAATGTTTAAATCTCAAGGCTGCGAAAGGCTAAAACCAATACTACATAGAACTTGAAACCAAACATCAAATGGCTTTTTACGCTTATTAGCCTGCCAAGTCAACTATTATTTACCTGTCAGCAGCCCTTTTCTTGGCCTCAACGTACGCACAGAAAAGGATTCAACCCATGCAAATGAATCAGTCCAAAGATTCTGTACTGATGACAGCCAGCATACTGTGGCGCTCGCCCGGCGCCAGCGTGACGACATTTTCAAGTGCATTCGCCGTTTCTACACAGACCATTCCACGGTGTCCTTCGGGGCCAAAATCACCCATTTTGTCGGCTTTTTCAGTCCATGGATTCCAGACTACGGTGGAACGGCTACTCTTTTTAGCAATACGAATTCTGCGCTTGAATCCGCGATCTTCAATCAGGCAATCCGCCTCAGTATTCAGATACACACGGTCCACTTCACTTTCAATCCGTATAGCGCCCTCTTGATGTTTGCTGGAAAAATCTGTCACTTTATCCAGATACTCCGTCTTTTCCAGTCCAAGAATCGCCATATCAGCCACATCGCTGATGTTAAAATAGGTATGTAGCGCCTCACCAATTACCAAAGGCGTACTGCCATTATTGTTTGTCACCAGTTCGACACTCAGCGTATTGCCCACTGTCACAATCAGCTGAACAGGAGAGGAGTGTGGCCATTGCGAACGGGTCGATTCTGTTTCCGCCAAACCAAATTTAATTTGCGTATCGCCGTCATTTACAGCTGCCGTTTCCAGCACCTCCCACATTACCGTACGCGCATATCCATGGGCAGGGTAATTCGTTTCAGAAAGGTGGGGTCCAAACCATGGCCAGCACACCGGCACACCCCCTCGAATGGATTTACCCGGTGCAAATTTAGCGAATTTCGATAGCCATAATACGGGCTCCTGACCACGAGGCTGATAAGTCATGACATGCGCGCCTTGCAACGCTATGACTGCTTCTGCTCGCGCATTGATAATCTCGGCAACAATCAAACCTCCGGGACCTTCCTTGAATGACAGATGACCGGAAATGGAAAAGCGTTGATTGAGTGCGTTTAGATCAGCGGGTTGCATGGCAGGCTCCTGAATGGTTAATGGCGTATTGTCGCCGAAAACCATCCAGCCGACTAGAGCAGATTAAGACCTTGCGGACCAGAAAATCAGTGAACTCACTCAACGCTGCCAAATGAATTATCTTTACTGTACGGGGGAGGGGGCAAACCAGCGAGTCTGCTCCCCTGATTGATTGGCCCTTCGGGAAATAATTGAAACAGGTGTTTTCTGCCGCCACGCGCACCAAAAGGCTCCTCCAGGGCTCTCAGCATTTTTGTACCGGTCATATCGTGCCCATGTAATCGATAGTGGTCGCGCAGCAAGTGAAGTACTTCCAGATGCTCCCCAGTGAGCTTGATACCCTCCTTGGCAGCCAGTATTGCGGCAATGTCGTCCGACCAATCCGGAAGATCAGCCATACGCAATTCAGGATCGTAATGAAGTATGTCTTCATTAGCGGTCATTTTATTGATATCCAACATTTTCTTCTCCTCACCTACATTGAAAAAGGCGAACCGTGTTTTGTATCTGCAATGCCATTCGCCATACCTTGCAATATTAAAGCTCATATATACTTAATAGGTCAGGTTGGCCTAACATTCAAGTCTGATCTTCAATCCGAGTTTTGTATTTTTTGGACAATTCCTTCAATTTACGGCCATGGGAGACAAAATGGCAGAACTAAATGACACCAACAACATGGCCCTGTTTTGCGATTTTGAAAACGTAGCGCTCGGCGTTCGGGATGCGAAATACGCCCAATTCGATATCAAAAAAGTACTGGAAAGATTGCTATTAAAAGGCAGTATTGTCGTCAAAAAGGCTTATTGCGACTGGGATCGTTACAAGGATTTCAAAGCGCCTATGCATGAGGCTTCTTTTGAACTGATTGAAATTCCCCATGTTCGTCAATCCGGGAAAAACTCTGCCGATATTCGCCTGGTGGTTGATGCGCTGGACTTGTGTTACACAAAGTCTCATGTGAAAACTTTCGTCATCATCAGCGGCGACTCGGATTTCTCGCCTCTTGTCAGCAAACTGCGGGAAAACAATAAGATCGTGATTGGAGTTGGCGTAAAAAATTCTACTTCTGACCTGCTGATTGCTAACTGTGACGAATTCATCTACTACGATGATCTGGTTCGCGAACAGGAAGCAAAAAAACAAACCCATAAGAAAGCGGCAACCAAACCTGCAACTGCAGTTAAAAGCGTGAAAAAAGTGGAGGAAAAAAAGCAGGAAGCCATCGATCTCATTACGGAAACCATTTCAGCCCTGACTGCCGAGCGCAATGAGGGAGAAAAAATCTGGGGTTCCATGATCAAGCAGGCGCTAAAACGACGTCAGCCGGGATTTAATGAATCTTACTATGGCTTCAGTTCTTTCAATAAGCTGCTGGAAGAAGCGCAAGCCCGGCAGTTTTTAGAGCTTGAGCGGGAAGAAAAATCTGGACAATATATTGTGCGTTTGTCAGAACAGGCATAATTCGGGCTGATTTTTATAAAGTCAGCAGTCAGTAATGACTTCTCAATACCAAGGGCGGCTCATCCAGCAGGGCCGCCTGTTCTCGCAAGCCAAGTATCTGGTCTTGCCAGTAATGTTGCGTATTGAACCAGGGGAAAGCTACCGGAAAGGCCGGGTCTTCCCATCTTTTGGCCAGCCAGCCCGAGTAATGAATCATGCGCAGGGTGCGCAGCGCTTCCAGCAGGTGCAATTCTGCCGGATTAAAATCACAAAATTCTTTATACCCTTCCATAACGTGCAACAACTGGGCATTCTGGCTGGCTCTGTCGCCTGAAAGCAGCATCCAGATATCCTGTATGGCCGGACCCATGCGGCTATCGTCAAAATCAACGAAATGCGGGCCTGAGTCTGTCCATAAAATATTGCCGGGATGACAGTCACAATGCAAACGAATATTCTCAATATGGCCAGCCCTGCCATAGGCTGCCCGCACTCGCTGGAGAATATCTTCCACGACGCTACGGTATGCCGGTTCCAGATCCATCGGAATGAATTGGTTTTTCAGCAGAAACTGCAAAGGCTCAACGCCATAGCTTTCAATATCCAGTGCAGGACGATGCACAAACGGCGTAATCGCTCCTACGGCATGTATACGCGCTATAAAGCGCCCCATCCATTTTAAGGTATCGGGATGGTCCAGTTCTGGAGCCCGACCCGGCCTGCGCGGGTACAATGCGAACCGAAATCCCTCAAACTGATGCAGCGTGTTCCCGTTTGCATCCACAAGTGGCGCTACAACAGGAATTTCGCGCTCAGCCAGTTCTAATGTGAAAGCATGGTCTTCAATAATCGCTTCGTCAGACCAGCGACCAATACGATAAAACTTGGCGACAACGGGTTCACTCTCGTCAATGCCGATCTGATAGACACGGTTTTCGAAGCTGTTCAGGGCTAGTAGCCTTCCATCGCATTGGTAGCCCACACTTTCTACCGCGTCCAGCAGACGGTCCGGGGTTAAATCCTGATAGGTGACTTCAGTACTCATAACGGCTGCTCAACATAGTTAGAATCCAAAATACCTTCCCAGTCCATCATAATTGATACGCTTGTTATAAAACTGCCCAAATGGGTTTTAATTCGTGTCATACCCCAGATTGGGAGCCAGCCAGCGCTCTGCTGTATCCAGATCCCACCCTTTACGTTTAGCGTAGTCCTCTACCTGATCCTTTTCAACTTTAGCCACCGCGAAATAACTGGATTCAGGATGAGAAAAATAGAAGCCGCTCACTGCAGCGGTGGGCAGCATGGCAAAACTTTCCGTAATGGTGATACCCGCATTTTCAGGAGCCTGCAACAAATCGAATAACGGACCTTTTTCAGTGTGATCGGGACAAGCCGGATAACCTGGAGCAGGGCGGATTCCACGATATTTTTCTTCAATCAGATCTTCGTTGCTCAGTTGTTCATCTTTCGCATAACCCCAGAATTCTCGACGAACACGCTCATGCATCAATTCAGCAAAGGCTTCCGCCAGCCGATCTGCAAGGGCTTTAAGCATAATGGCATTATAGTCATCATGATTTTTTTCAAATTCAGCCACGTGCGCATCAATACCAATACCCGTGGTCACGGCAAAGGCACCAACATAATCTTTTACGCCTGATTCTTTTGGCGCGACAATGTCTGCCAGACACATGTTCGGGCGACCGGGCGGCTTTTCCATTTGCTGACGCAGGCTGTGGTACGTCATTTTTACCTGGCTACGCGTTTCATCCGTGTAGATTTCAATATCGTCACCTACCCGATTGGCCGGAAACAAGCCAATTACACCGCTGGCTTGCAGCCATTTTTCATCAATGATGCTTTTCAGCATGGCCTGAGCATCCGCGAATAATTTGGTTGCCTCTACGCCCACCACTTCGTCCTTAAGGATTTTGGGGTATCTTCCATGCAGTTCCCACGCCTGAAAGAAGGGTGTCCAATCAATGTGCTTGGCAATTTCAGCCAGAGAGTAATCCTTGAACACTTTCAGACCAGTAAAAGCAGGCACCGGAGGCGTATAGTTTGCCCAGTCTGTCTTTAATGCATTTGCACGTGCTTCTGCCAGAGTGAATCTTTTTGAAGCAGATTTTTTGTTCTTATGTCTGTCACGAACCTGCATGTAGTCCTGTTTAACACTTTCGATGTAATCATCACGCAACTCAGGGCTAAGCAAGTTAGTACACACTCCCACAGAACGCGAGGCATCCTTAACATAGATAGTTGGTCCGCTATAGTTAGGCTCGATTTTCACTGCCGTATGGGCGAGTGAAGTTGTGGCACCACCAATCAGCAGCGGCAACTTCATTCCTAACCGTTCCATCTCCTTGGCGACATGCGCCATTTCTTCCAGCGAAGGCGTAATCAGCCCGGACAACCCGATAATATCGGCTTTTTCGTCAATCGCTGTCTGCAGAATTTTAGCCGCCGGTACCATCACCCCGAGATCCACTACATCATAGTTATTACATTGCAGCACGACCCCTACAATGTTTTTACCAATATCATGCACATCGCCTTTTACCGTGGCCATGATGATCTTGCCCTTGGCCTTGATGGCTTCGCCGCTACGAAGTTTTTCTTCTTCGATATACGGCACCAGATGAGCCACAGCTTGCTTCATGACGCGAGCAGACTTCACCACTTGGGGCAGGAACATCTTGCCGGCTCCGAATAAATCCCCCACCACATTCATGCCATCCATCAATGGGCCTTCAATCACATGGATGGGACGTTCGGCTTTTTGCCGCGCCTCTTCGGTATCTTCAATGATGTAGGTAGTGATTCCCCTGACTAACGAATGAGTTAAGCGAGCGCCCACATCATTTTCGCGCCATGACAGGTCTTCTATCTGTTCTTTTGTCTGGCCTTTAAATGATTCAGCAAATTCGACCAGACGTTCGGTTGAATCCGGCCGCCGATTCAGCAACACATCTTCCACAAGCACCAGCAATTCCTTGGGAATATCTTCATAAACACCCAACTGGCCCGCATTCACGATTCCCATATCCATACCCGCTTCGATGGCGTGATACAGGAAAGCGGTATGAATGGCCTCACGCACCGGTTCATTACCCCGGAAGGAGAAAGACACGTTGGAAACACCCCCGCTTACCTTGGCAAATGGCAGAGTTTGTTTGATGGCGCGTGTACCTTCGATGAAATCAACTGCGTAATTGTTATGTTCCTCGATACCTGTCGCCACTGCAAAAATGTTCGGATCGAAAATAATGTCTTCCGGGGGGAAATCCAGTTGCTCGGTCAGAATCTTGTAAGCCCGGGTACAGATTTCTACTTTGCGTTCTTTGGTATCCGCCTGACCCTGCTCATCGAATGCCATAACAATGGCCGCAGCACCGTAGCGACGAACCAGTTTTGCCTTCTCGATAAAGTCTGCTTCACCCTCTTTCATGCTGATAGAGTTGACGATGCCTTTACCTTGAATGCACTTCAACCCTGCTTCTATCACAGACCATTTGCTTGAATCGATCATGATCGGCACTTTGGAGATGTCCGGCTCGGAAGCGATCAGGCTCAGGAATTTCACCATTGCCGCTTCAGAATCGAGCATGGCTTCGTCCATGTTGATATCGATAATCTGCGCGCCGTTTTCCACCTGCTGACGAGCAACATCCAATGCTTTATCGTATTCGCCGTTAATAATCAGACGTGCGAACATTTTGGAGCCGGTCACATTGGTGCGTTCGCCCACATTGACAAACAGCGAGTCTGCACCAATATTAAACGGTTCAAGCCCAGCCAAACGACATTGCTTTTCAATTTCAGGAATCTGCCTTGGAGGGTAAGCGCCAACTGCCTCAGCAATCGCTTTAATATGGGCAGGAGAAGTGCCGCAACACCCCCCAATAATGTTCAGCATACCTGCTGCTGCCCAATCACCTATTTCTGCGGCCATCGCTTCCGGCGTTTCGTCGTACTCCCCAAACTGGTTTGGCAAACCTGCATTGGGGTGAGCGCTTACATATACATTAGCCTTGTTGGATAACTCTTCTACGTACTGACGTAATTCATTAGCGCCAAGCGCACAATTAAGACCTATGGAAAGCGGCCGCACATGTGCAAGAGAGTTCCAGAAAGCTTCTGTGGTTTGCCCGGAAAGCGTTCTACCTGATGCATCCGTTATCGTGCCGGAAATCATGATCGGCATACGCAATCCATGTTCATCGAAATACTTTTCGATGGCAAACAATGCGGCTTTTGCATTTAAAGTGTCAAAAATGGTTTCAACCATCAGAATGTCTGCACCACCATCCAGCAGGCCTTTGATTGCTTCTGTGTAAGCAACCACTAACTGATCAAAATTCACATTTCGAAAACCCGGATCATTTACATCGGGTGAAATACTGGCAGTACGATTGGTCGGCCCTAATACACCCGCCACAAAACGAGGCTTGTTCGGCTCTTTTGCCTCAAACTCATCGGCTACCTCGCGTGCCAGCCTGGCGGCTTCAACGTTCAGCTCATATACCAGGTTTTCCATGTGGTAATCTGCCATGGCGATGGAGGTGGCATTGAACGTATTTGTTTCCAGAATATCGGCCCCTGCTTCCAGATAGGCTGCATGAATAGCCCGAATGATTTGCGGCTGTGTCAGCACCAGCAGATCATTATTACCCTTCAAATCATGAGCAAAACCAGCAAAACGCTCGCCTCGATAGTCGGCTTCTTCCAGTTTATATCGCTGAATCATGGTACCCATTGCGCCATCCAGAATCAGGATGCGTTTTTTTAGCAGGTCTTCGATCAAATCAGTGCGATTATTTGTTTTCATTTCAATGTATTTTTGATATCAAAAAATTTGGCATATAATAACATGATAAGACACTACCTTTTCTAAACACGGCCAGCAGCTGACTGGAGTGACTATGCAGCATCTGACACCGAAACAAGCTTTCGAATTTCTTCAGACCAATCCTGAAGCAGTATTTATTGATGTCCGCAGTGAAATGGAATATCTGTTCGTAGGGCATCCTGAAGGTTCCATCCTCATTCCATGGGTTGATGCGCCTGACTGGGAAATCAACCCCCACTTTGTTTCCCATGTAAAAACCGCGGCCAGCATCAATCGGCCTGTTGTACTCATCTGCCGATCCGGACGACGTTCAATTGATGCCGGTGAAGCACTAGAAAAAGCCGGGTTGAGCCAAGTCTACAATGTGTTGCATGGCTTTGAAGGTGATCTGAACGAACAACACCACCGCAATTTGACTAATGGCTGGCGCCACGACAATCTCCCATGGGGACAAACTTGATCGTTCTGTTGAATACGTGCAAAAGGCAGATTAACCTAGAAACCTTAGTTGGATGGGGTGGAGTGTGCTGTTTTTGGAGTGCAGGGCAAGGCGCAATGACGCAGAATGGTCACTCCATTTCAAGGAATTGCAACGCCGCCCTGCGCTGCGAAAACAGTGCAATCTAACCCATAGCTGTCTCACCAACCGGATGAAACAGGGAATCATTAAAAATTCTATTAGAATTATTGAGTTAAATTTTAAGGGTAGCGGTTAACTGAGGTTTCTAGGTTTAATGGAGTGGTTCTATATTATCTCGCCAACAATGGCTGAACATCAAATTCTGCAACACTGCACGATTAGCAATTTGCCTCAGCTGTGCAGCGATGTTTACGAAATTATTAATACAGATAACGGTCGGCTGGGAGAAATCAGCTGCGTCTGGGGCGTGTTTCAAATTGAAGCATACCCCGTTAAAAATGGTATGCGTTATGCGCTGGTTAGCTGCCCCAACGCACTGCAATGGACCATCACAACACGTCATGATGTCACCACACTCCATTGCAGTATTAATCAGGCCGCACCTGATCCTGATTTTGCTGATTCTATCCGGGATTTTATTGAAAACTTTCACCAAGGGCTGCAAAAATCAATACATGCAGAATCATCTGTTTCTACGTACTAATGCGATCCAAACCAATTAAGC
Source organism: Sulfurirhabdus sp. (assembly GCA_043759595.1). Taxonomy (GTDB): domain Bacteria; phylum Pseudomonadota; class Gammaproteobacteria; order Burkholderiales; family SMCO01; genus Sulfurirhabdus. Next base: position 88,256 of record JAYVLG010000002.1, read on the forward strand.
CAACGAAACTCCCAATAATTTGCCAATAAGATAGGTTGCAGCGCCTGCGGCGCTGCCAATCATCAGCATACGCAGCCCACCCATCCAGGCATTGCGCCCGGTAAATAAGCTTAATACAGCACCCACTCCATATAAAGCAACACCTGTCATACCGATTGCTATGAAAAGGCTTTTATCTCCACTCCCAAACAAAAATGGCAAAATGGGGATTGCCCCCCCTGCTGCGAAAGAGGCAAAAGAAAAGCCAGCTGCACCCCAAGGAGAACCTAATTCATCCGGGTTCAACCCCAGCTCTTCACGCGCCAGCGTATCTAGTGCCCGATCCGGATCTGCAATGATTTTTTGAGCCAGATGATCAGCCTCTTCCTGAGACAACCCTTTCGCTTTAAATATTATAACCAGTTCGGCTGCTTCCTCTTGTGGATACTGATCCAGTTCGGCTCTCTCAAGCCCAATCTGATATTCAAACATTTCCCGCTGTGAGCGTACAGAAAGATACTCCCCCGCTGCCATGGAAAATGCACCTGCCAATAACCCCGCTATCCCGGTGAGCAAAATAACCGCATTGCTGGCAGCAGCCCCTGCAACACCCAACACCAGACTGGCGGTTGAAACAAGACCATCATTTACGCCAAATACAGCAGCGCGCAGATTCCCGCCTCCAACCCCTCTATGTCGTCTTCCTACTTCCGCCAGACTGGTTGGCAGTGCATGACCAGGTTCTGCTTTTGAATAAAGTGACATACCACGTACTTTCATAGCTGCGAGCACGCTCCGCATGGCACGCACTCCCAGTTTTCTAACCAGCCAGGATACAATTTTTGTACGTAAATCCAGCTTTAATACCAATGGAAACACGATACCCCTTTTAGTAGCCTCTTTTACCCACAGTTCCGCTTGCTCATCCGCTGCCTTGGCTAACTCAAGAAACAAAACCTGTCGTGTAGTGCCTGATTCAGCGTCGGACACTACACGGTAAAGATAAGCCGAACGTTTCTCTTCTTTCCAGCTTTCTAATTCGTGCATAGCTCCTTTTGCTCCTTTACTTTGAGATAATTCACCCAGGCGAACAATCCCAGCAACAGAAATGCACCCATTCCGGCTGCTAGCGCAATCATGGAAAAAGACAGAAAAGGTGATGCCAGCCCTGCTACACCCGCATTCAGCATGGTTTGAGCAAACCCTTGCATCGAAGACACTAAGCCACGATTTAGTGGATACAAATCCAGTGCCAACAGGGAAATTGTGGGCATTGCCAGGGACATTCCCATCCCATATAGCATGACCGGTAAAACAGCCCAAGGAAGGGAAGGTGGAAATAACAGGTTATATACCAGATTCAAAGCTGCCGCTGTAATGAGCAACATGAAAGCGTATTTTATCGTTTCCTTTGCAGAAATGCGGCCTGCTAATCTGCCTGAGAGGAATGCACCAATAATCATGCCTGATACAGCCGGTATAAACAGCCAGGCAAACTGACTCTCCGCCAGTTTCAAATGTTGAATGACAAACACCGGGGCGGAAGCGATATATAAAAAGAATCCGGCGAAATTGAATGACACCGTCCCCGCCAATAATAAAAATTGCCGATTACCCAACACCATCTGATAGTTTTTTAATAACGGTTTGGCTGCAAAAGGCTGGCGGCCAATTTCGGGTAACGTTTCCGGCAAATAGCGGAAACAAAATGCAAAGAGTATCAAACCAAACAACGCCAGAAATACAAATACCGAATGCCACCCAAACCAGATATGCAGCCACCCGCCAATAACCGGGGCTATAGCTGGTGAAATCCCGAAAATCATGGTGACTTGCGACATCAGTTTCTGCGCTTCATGTCCGGCAAATAAATCCCGAATCATCGCCCTCCCCACCACCATCCCAGCACCTGCCGACATGCCCTGTATGCTGCGAAAAAACAACAGATGATTGATATCGAATGAAAAAACACAGCCTATGGATGCCAGTACAAACACCAGCAAAGAAACCAGAATAATAGGCCGCCTCCCGAAAGAATCGGAAAAAGGACCATGAAACAGCATCATCACTGCAAACGAAATGAGATAAATGCTCAGGGTTTGCTGTAACTGCAACGGGGTAATATGTAAACTCGCCCCGATTGCCGGAAACGATGGCATATAGGTATCGATGGAAAAGGGGCCCAAGGTAGCTAACCCTGCAAGTAATAATGTCAGGGTGCGCCGGTGACGATAACTGGATGTGCTATGGGTAGTCACAAACGATCAATATAGAAGTTAAAGAAGCCCATCATTTAATTGCGGTCAAAACGACGGTACTGTATCGCTTCAGCAATGTGTGCCCCAGCGATCGACTCCGCACCCGCCATATCAGCGATAGTACGCGCGATTTTCAATATTCTGTGATAGGCCCGGGCAGACAGGTTAAGCCGCGCGATGGCCTGTTTCAACATGGCTTCGCCTGCTTCATCAGGGGCACACCACTGATCTATTTCCTGCGTTGACAGACGTGCGTTCACTTTACCTTGGCGATCTTTCTGCTTTTGATGCGCTGTTTCTACACGCGCATGAATTGCCTCTGAAAACTCTCCCTGAGCCTGAGCGGTTAATTCTTCCTGCGGTAGCGCTGGCACTTCGATTTGAATATCGATACGATCCAGCACAGGACCTGAAATTTTCGATCGGTAACGCTGTACCTGATCAGGCGTGCAACTGCATTTACCATTTGAGTGCCCCAGATAACCGCAGGGACAAGGATTCATTGCAGCGATCAACTGAAATTTGGCCGGAAATTCAACTTGGCGCGCAGCTCTGGAAATGTTGATTTGTCCGGATTCCAGTGGTTCACGCAACACTTCCAGCACTTTTCGATCAAATTCCTGCTGGGAAATTCCAATATTACTGATATTTTCCAATATTCCTTTGTACCCACTGCAATAGCTAATTAAATACTGTAACAGACTGGTTACAATAAACTCTACTTTCTAAATTTTCAGGGATTCTGGATTTTAATTCCTACAATTGAAAGAAACTTAAATATTTCAATTCAACAAACCCGTTTTTCTCATTTTCTTGAAAAAGAACTTTAAGTAATATCATGCAAGCTCTAAATATAGCTTGGTACAGTAAAAGACTACTCTATTTCTTGTTCTTGGTAATATTTGTGCACTAATCAATATTTTTCTCGCAGGCAAGTGAAAGTTAATTGTCTGTACTACTTATCGAAGCAGACTCAGTTACTCTTCCGAGAATTATCTGCTTTTTGCCTAAATATTCGCAAAAAGTACTGATAATAACTTAAACTTCTTATTCTTGGGATGATTTAATATTAAGGTCATGGATCTCACGACTGACCAACTCCAGGAGAGATGAAAGCTGCTTTCCTTTCTGAAGCTGCATATATGTAATTGCCAAAAGTGTTAAAGGGTGAATACTCAACGTTTCAGCTAGAACCTGAACTTTATCTAGTGTTGGGCTTTTCAAACCTCGTTCAAGTGTACTTAAGTAAGTTCGGCTTGAAATATCCGAAAAATCCTCTTGCGTAAGCCCTCTTGCTTTCCTAATCTGTCTCAAAGAATTTGCAAACGCTCTACGTGTGTCCATGTGGGGTATGTTCCGGCTTTTGAATACCCCATATAGCCAATATGAAACCTATGGTGCTACAATCTATAGTGTTCATATTAAAGTAATCCCACAATGTTTGAGACAACCACTGCTGCAGAAATACCACTCCCTCGAGCGTTCGGTGAAGACTTACGGTATTGGCGATACGTAAGCCGAAATCTGCATGCCCCATGGTTCCATGTCGAATTTCAAATAAAGATCGAAGATGATTATTTCAGCAACATGATCTTCTTGGAACACGTTGATCAGCTCATTCAATTACAGCAAGATGAAGAAATAGTGATTATTCAAATTGATCTCGTTAGCCCATCACATCTTAATCAACAGGGTTGCTGGAGAATGGAACCACTGTCTAAAATACTAATAGGTAACAAACCAGATATAGGCCACGATGTAAAAATATTTATTTTACGAAGTGGTATTCGATATGTGGAATCTGGTATATCAGAAGATACACTTCAAAGCATCCGTCAATTATTTATTCATAATCAATCCTGCAACAATTTGATAGAATCAAAACACAACTAAGCAAGCTAATTTGCATCGGTTTGCGCTTGCAGTTTTGAGCCCTCTCGAAAAGCGAAGCGCAACCGAGCAAAACAAAGGAAGGTGCATTTTGGAAACGAGTTGGACTAAAGCTGATTTGATGGCAAAGGCGATTCAAACCCTTGGATCTGAGCGCAACGCTTCTGAATGGATTAAAAAACCCAATATTGCATTAAATGGAAATTCACCCCTAGAAATTCTTGGAACTCTTGGGGGAAATAGAATTTTGATTCAGATATTTAGTGATATCGAGCGAGGCGGCTGTTTATAATATGGCACTAGCTTTTCATTTCCATAGTACCGCACGAAAAAATTTCTAGGACAAAGAGCTCTGCAAAGCGTTAATAAAACAATCAAACCTGCCGGAGATGTAAGCTTAAAATTTAATTTGTTGTTTTGCATTTCGATTGGGTTCTGTCAGTTTCTAACGAGCTAAACGGAAATTCGCTTTGAGAACTGTGGCTGTCTCAAAATAGACCAAAGTGGTCAGCCACTCCTGTCTGAATTCGGTTGACTATGAATGACGGCTTTGCGGCAGGCTGTTAGCAGAATGTAATTCCCGCAGTGTGCTATAAGCCGCACGTCGCGTGACCAAGTTTGAAGGACTGCTTCACGACTTAAAGTGGTTATTCGCGGGTGGCGGGAATGTGAGGAAATTTCGTCGCTTGAAGTTGCTGAAATTGAAACGGATACACGAAATCATTTACTTATTCCTTTAGCTGCCGAAGCATGGCGTTATCTCATTGCGCATCATCGACTGGAAAGCCGGGATATTTCGTCGAAAAAATTAAAGCTGGAATGGCTGTTGAGGAATCCTCACAATATGTGTATCACATGGCTACAGCGAACACCAAACTGGACTAGCTGTTAATATTTCAACGCCTGGAAGACATTCTCTTAAAGTTAAATTTGAGCAAACTGTTGCATTTACTTAACTCGCGGATTCAATGTCTTCTATAGTGGACCCCTTAGTCAAGACAATAAAGCATCGAGTTTAAGAGGGTAACCTTTCACATGCAGCGGAATGGCGCTGCCCCAGTTTTGTTTCTGTA
>JAYVLG010000003.1:0-3061 GCA_043759595.1 Sulfurirhabdus sp.
CAGTCTATCGGCTATCCCGTTAAAGTAATATTCTACCCTGCCCGGGTGGTGAAATTGGTAGACACAAGGGACTTAAAATCCCTCGACTGTAATGGTCATACCGGTTCAATTCCGGTTCCGGGCACCAAATACCTAAACAAAAACAACAATTTAATATACTTTGGTATACTTCCATATAATTTGGAATACTGCCTAAAATTGTGATTGATTGTGAGGCCAATGTGATATTTCACAAGGGTCTCTAACCACACATCACGTCCTTCTGTATACCTTTTTATACCAACGCGATATTTTACTACAAGTCCCTGGGGTCAGGTTTAAAACGGCTCTTCGGAAAGTGATGTGTAAACCGACCTGCGGACAAATTCATGAGCAGCTCGGATTTTAGTGTGGAGTGGTTCGTAGTGGTGTGGAATACCAATTATGGTTGCTGCTGTAATTGATGTGATTCAGCTAGCAATTCATCCCAATTACTCGGCGGATGCCCACTGTTCAGCATCTTACTGAATACATGGTAAGCATCATCATCACTTTCGTAAGCCCGCTTCGTATCCTCATCATTCACCCATGCGTAAATGATAATTTTGCTTTCCTGATGGAAACGAAAGAACAATCGATACTGCTGAAAGAATTTGGCGCGAAACCAGTGCTTATGTTCTTTGCCAAGCGTTTCACCCTGGCGATATTCTGATCGAGTCGGATCTTGAGGGATTACTTCGAATGCCAATTTATTTATCGCAGCAAGACGCTTTGATGCATTCTTTTTTAAATATCCTGATGGGTCTTTTCGGCGAAGCTCTTCAACCTTTACGGTAGTTGTTTCCAGTTGCTCAAGAAAAAGAGGATGGGCGAACAGGGTCCAGCCATTAACCACCCAAGGCGTCATTCGTCGTCAGCCGATAGCGGTTCGTCAAGATCGACCTCGGCGTGACCAACTAGGGAACGGATTCGTTTCACTAACCCGGCATCAATCATTTGTATGTGCTCTGGATGCTTTTTCATATCAAGTGCTAAGAATTCTAGGAAGTTACCCACCAAAGGGTCATCTTCTGAAGGCGCGGAACGAGTCATGAGAACAGCGCCATCAGGCTGGATGACGTAATGAATCTTATCGCGCTTGCCCAACCTCAAGACAAGGCGAACCGTCTCTGGAACCGTAGTTTGATAACGGTCAGTTAAGGTTGATTCAAATTGTAGAGTACTAGGCATAATGGCTCCTGATTGTCATAGACAAGGTAATGCAATTGCATTGTCTTGTCAAGAGCAGGTGACTCCTCCCGACTCTCCAGCCATTCCTTAATATCCACACCGTAGCCCGCCGCATCATCTAGTTATCCACAAAATATGCGGGTAACTTCACTGACAATGCCCTTAATAAATTGAGTTTAAGTTGAAATTCGGTGGTGCATTAAACTTAATCAGCTTCGCATCGACTTAATCAGATCCAGCACGGCTTGATACTCTGCGTCAGTCAACAGGATTGTTCGATCAATAAGCCCCTCCACCACTTTCTTCCTAAGCCTGTAAGCCGCCTGTGCCTTCCGTCGGTTCTCTTTATAACGCTCAGCTTTTTCAAGCTCAAGATCTTTTTTGGATTGCTTGGTCATTATTAATTTCCCTTGAAGTTATCGCGGGCTGGGCTGGAATAGCATTCCGGCGTGGCCATTACATTTAAGTAGCAATATTTCATTTCGCTGCGCTGCGTCCACGCCGGCGGATTCTTCATCAGTACGCCATTGCCTGCCCGTGCCACCTGCACTGTAGTGGTCAAGTAATTTCGGACACCTCGATAGGTTGTTTTGCTACAAACTGCTTTTCGAAATCTATCGGTGCCAAGCTTCCCAATGCGGAGTGGCGTCGTTGGCAATTGTAAAATCCCACGATATAGTCCGTCACATCTTTAGTTGCTTCCATTTGATTCGCATACTCGCGCTGCCACACCCGCTCCATCTTCAAGTTCAAAAAGAAGCGTTCCATCACCGCATTATCCCAGCAATTCCCTTTGCGGCTCATGCTGCAAATAATGCCATATTGGTTGAGCAAGGCCTGGTATTCATGGCTGGCATATTGGCTGCCTCGATCCGAATGCAGAATCAATCCCGTTCCAGGTTGCCGCTGCCCGATCGCCATGCGTAATGCCCGGCACACCAGCTCCGCTGGCATGGTCGGACTCATCGCCCAGCCGATGATCTTGCGTGAGTGCAGTTCCATCACCGCCGCCAAGTACAGCCAGCCGGTCTTGGTGCGGATGTAGGTGATGTCAGATGTCCATGGCTGATCGGGTTGCGGCGGGTTGAATTGCCGATTCAGCAGGTTGTCCGCCACCGGCAAATCATGTTTGCTGTCGGTGGTGTTGACAAACTTCCGCTTCCAAACCGGCTTGAGCCCCGCTTCGCGCATCAAGCGGCGCACTTTGTAACGGCCTATAACAATATCTTGAGCATGCAATTCATCGACGATGCGACGGCTGCCGTAGCAGCTTTGATTTGCGATAAACGCGGCTTTAACTTGTACCATCTTTTCTGCGCGCGTCCCGGTGCTCTGCCAAGTGCTGGCTGGTCACCTGCCCAACAGGTAGCTTTGCGATGGTGTGCTCTCTCCATTTTGCAATCCGCACCAGCTCGCGTTTCTCACCTTTTTTCTTTACTGTCTCTGTCTCTCCATATTTCTTCATCGCGTCGTCAAGAGTTTGTACTGCGTGAGGCACTATTAATCTGACATTTTGCCAGGTGCCATTTTTCATAGCAGTGTCTTGCTCCCTCCCCCAATTTTCAGCGTCAGCTCTAAATGCAAAAGTTGCGGAGATCTCGGGGAAGTTTTTTCGGCGGACTTGAACTTGCCATTGGTGGGGTCCAACTTTGCGGACAGAGGCCATTTTGAGAGTTTGATGTGAGATGGACGTGAAAAATAGTACAGGAAAGCCCTGGGAACCTCAATAACATTGCGTCATTAAAGGGACTTAAAATCCCTCGACTGTAATGGTCATACCGGTTCAATTCCGGTCCCGGGCACCAAACAATTTCAATCAGTTGTTATTCAAAACTGAGTCAGTAGTTTCTCC
>JAYVLG010000004.1:0-26611 GCA_043759595.1 Sulfurirhabdus sp.
CCAGTAAAATTCTTACGCTTCGTTTCACTCACAACCTGCTCCTCTTTACAGCAGGTTACCATCTTAATTCAATGTCCGAAAATTGGGGTCCACTATAGCGCGTCTTCTGGCAGAAAGACTTGCTTCCTACAAAGGCAAAAATCCGCTGGTTCTGGCTATTCCTCGAGGTGCTGTGCCAATGGCAAAAATTATCGCTGATTCTCTCGATGGGGAATTTGATGTGGTGCTGGTGAGAAAGTTGCGTGCACCATTCAGCCCTGAATTTGCTATCGGTTCCGTTGATGAAAGCGGCTGGACCTATATTGGTGATTATGCCGCATCTGCAGGAGGAACACAGGAATACATCGAATCTGAAAAACAGGTGCAACTTGAAACCATCCGCAAGCGTCGAGCTCAATACACGCCGATTCGTCCGCCAATTGACCCGGTTGGGCGCATAGTCATTGTCATTGATGACGGGTTGGCCACAGGGTCAACCATGATCTCTGCCCTGCATAGCTTGCGGGCCAGAAACCCCGCCAAGCTGATTTGTGCAGTACCCGTTTCACCACCGGATACGCTGGAAAAAATAGCGGATATGGCAGATGAGGTGGTTTGCCTGGAAATGCCAGATTATTTTCAAGCTGTCGGGCAGTTTTATTCGGTTTTCCCGCAGGTGGAAGATGAAGAGGTGGTTGAAATCTTAAAGCATGGCAAACCGATCAGCCATATTGATTCATAATCCAGTAAAAACGTGTTGCTGAATCGGCGACCCTTGTTTTATGTTTTCAAGTGCGCAGGAACATTGAAGGCGTTTTTGATGGTATGAATTATACTATCTCTTGAAATTGGTTTTTCCAGAACAAAGTAGTTGATCCCATACATAAGATTGCAATCCTTTTCTATGGGTTTGAATGTTTTACGAATGGCCGCAGTATTGAACGAGGTGCAGATAACTATCGGGGTTTCCTGATTTAAGTTGCGTATTGCTTGCACCAAATCAATGCCGGACATATTAGGCATGAGCATATCCACTATAATCAAACTGAACTTGTCAGGATTTTGCTGGATTATCTCTAATGCATTGTGCGGATCAAGCGTAAAGCCAGGATTAAGGCCCATTTTTTCAAGTACCTCTGTCAAAAATGTGCAGATCAATTCGTCGTCATCGACTATCAGGATATCCATTGCAGGTATGCTTGTTACGGACTGTTGATTGGATAGCTGATTGGATAGCTGATTGGATAGCTGATTGCTTTTGTGAATAAACACTTCCACCTCTGCGGCAGGAACCGGTTTGCTGTAAAAATATCCCTGAATGGTGTCACAATTCAGGCGGGAGAGATATTCTGCCTGCTTTAGCGTTTCTACGCCTTCTGCAACCACATCCATCCCTAAATCATGTGCCAGATTGATTGCAGCAGATACGATGATGGCATCGTCTGGTTCAGTTTCGATGTTCATAATGAAAGAGCGATCCAGCTTAAGGCAGTTGATGGGGAAATCCTTCAGATATCCCAGGGAGGAGTGTCCAGTGCCGAAATCATCAATTGCAACGCTCACACCAATTTTTCGTAAACTCTCCAGGGTCTTGGTGTTTTCTTCGGGATTATCCATAGCCAGACTCTCTGTTATTTCCAATTCCAGACAGGATGGCGGAAGTTCAAATTCTTTCAACAGGGCAGATACCATAACTGACAGGTTTGTCTGGCGAAACTGTCTGGCCGACAGGTTGACAGACATTTTTACATCAAGCATAGCCTGCTCGGACCACTGTTTGAGTTGGAGGAGTGCCGTGCGCATTACCCATTCACCCATTGGTAAAATCAAACCTGTATCTTCAGCTATGGGAATAAATAGATCCGGTGCTACCAAACCTTTTTCAGGGTGTTGCCATCGTATTAAAGCTTCAACTCCCGTGACCCGGCCAGATTTAATATTTATCTGGGGCTGGTAGTGCAGCAGAAACTCGCCTCGATCCAGTGCCTTGCGAAGATCATTGCTAAGGAGAAGTCTGTTTTGCGCCGCTTCCTGCATTGCCGGAGTAAAATAACGGTATCGATTGCGCCCCTGGTTTTTTGCAGCGTACATTGCCTGATCAGCTTTTTTTACCAGTGTGTCGATGTCTGATGCATCTACTGGGCACAGGCTGATACCAATACTGGCGGAAACATGGATTGTCTGGTTTCCTAGTTGATAAGGAGCTGCCAGTTCGTTGATGAGCTTCTGGGCGATTTTGTCCAAATCGGCTGTATTTGCCAGCTCGGAAATGATGACGGTAAACTCGTCACCTCCAAGTCTCGCAACCGTATCTGAAGCTCTCACGCAATTGCTGATTCGGCTAGCTGTCTCTTTCAGCAGGGTGTCACCGGCATCATGACCAAGCGCATCATTTACCTCTTTAAATAGATCCAGATCAATCAGGAGTAATGCTACTAGCGTATGGGAGCGGCTAGACTTCGTTATTTCCTGGTGCATTCTGTCCCGGAACATGGCGCGGTTGGGTAATCCCGTTAATGTATCAAAATTAGCTTGTTTCCAGATCAGTTCGTCAGATTGTTTTCGTTCTGTAATATCATACAAAACAGTAAGTTGTGCGCCAGAGTAGGAGCCTGAAAGCGTTACAGCACTACCAAGCATTGTTTTGACAGTGCCATCTTTACAAGAAACATTTACCTCAAGGGGTACAAATTCTGATCCATTTTGTTTTGTTTTATTCAGTTTCTCTTGCCAGGTAGATTGAATCCACTCGCGGTATTCTGGATCCGGACAAGTTTTAGACCAAAAGTCCGATAGTGTTGGAATATCCTCAAGCGAGTAGCCCAAAGTTCGTGTAAAGGATTCATTCAGGAATGTAGTATTCTGGTTTTCATCGTTCAGGAAAAATGGTACAGGTGCAACGTTAATGATGGCACTCAGTTTTTCTTCGCTTTGCTGTAATTGCTGATAGGCTGATGTCAGGCGCACATTCATATTGTTCAGTGCGTTTACCAATTGATCCAGTTCATCATGATGGTGATTTTTGGCGATTTTTTTATCTAATTCCAGTCTATGCTTGCCTGAATCAGCCCCGATTAACTCGGCATGTGTGGCAATCTTTTTCAGATGGCGTCCTACCAATAACTGAAATAGTAATAAAACGAACAGTGATACGAGAAAAGTTTTAACAGCATTGATGAGCAAAATAACCAGTATTTTGTCTTCAAGATGTTTATAGGCAACTTCAATACTTGCTACAGCAATTAGTTTGCCCACATAGATTTGTTTACCGCGGTGTTCATAATATAAAGGGGTTACCTGACGTAGTGTCCGTTTGTCCTGAAATTTTCCCGCTGTGGCGGTAACTGTATTGGTATCGGAGCGTATTTCGATATACTGCATGCCGGGAAGACGTAAAACACCATCAAGCTGAAGTTGAACGTCTTTCTGGCTGGTGACCCAAAGGCTGCTTGCGAGGCTTCTTGAATAGCTTATCCGCACCTGATCGAGCATGTTCTCGATGCCAGACACATCACGTTTAAATTCAATAGCCAGTTGCATTGCGGTGGATAACAGCGTTATCAATGAACTGAAGACCAGAATCCATATTGCGAACCTTCGGCCAATACCGCGTGGTTTCAGAATGTCTAACTGTTTGACAAATTTGAATAAATTTTCAGATTTAACCATGCGTATTTAGAGAGTTAATGGTGGGGCTTACCTTGAATGTGCAAAAATAGGGGTAAATAATCAATTTTTCGCAAGACATGCTACAGGGCGTAGCGTTTTAGCATATTGTCAAAAATTCGCTGATGAGTGCCATCCACCTTCATGCTTTTGAGTGCTGCTTCCAATTTAGGCACCAGCGCTTTATGTTTTATGTTTACATACATGAACCAATCACCTTCCAGAAATGGTGGCTGCAGTATTTTGATATTCTTTATTCCCATATCTTTTACAAAACGCATGCCCTGATATTTTTCAATCAAAGCAATATCAATCCGTTCTTTATCCAACATGGAAAACAGTTGCTCCCCATTTTCCAATCGTGTCACTGAATGGGCACCCACTGTGGAACGCTCCAAAATTTTCCAGCCATTGGGAATACCGACATCATAAGATGCCAGGCTCTCTGCGCCATCTACTTTAAATTTGGCTTTGCGGCTAAATACAACCATTTGGTAGCGCATCACGGGTTCAGGGACCCTGATCAAATTTGGATATTGTGCTTCCAAACCGATAATCCTGGATACGTCGCCATCATCAGTCCCATTATTCTGATTTATCAGTGATCTTTCTGCAGCTGGCATTGACTGAATCACAATTTTAATGCCAGCCCTTTTAGCCATCTCTTGATAGACCTGGTCCAGAATTCCATCTTTTTCAGATGTTGTAATGGGTGGATAGTTAGATGAATTAATCACCAATACTGGCATCTCTGCCATTGCAGAAAGGCAAAACAGTAAGCTGATCATTGATGTGGCAATGGTAACAAAGTCTTGTATTTTCACTGAGTTGACCTCGATGATTTATTCTGATTTTTCCAACTACATTACGCGAAATATGCATTTAGTACAATGTTAATGCTGTCATTTTTCTTTGCTGGATGGTTATCTGACTAAAGTAAAAAGTGCATGGTTAAAGAATATGGTGAGTCAGATGATTTGCCATATTCGTTGCAAAAAATGTAGTCCTCTTTTCAGTCTATTCCTGTTAGCTAATGATGGGCTAATTATCGAAGCGTAGAGTGATTTTGACGGTGGATGCAAAAGTGTCTGCACGTTTTTATCAATTTAACAGGAGCCTCATCATGAAAGCATCGAAGCAACGTGTAATAGCATTGTTGGGTTTTGTTTTTACAGTGGCCGCAGCCAATGCGTTTGCATTGACTGGCCAGGAACTCGCCGGAGAAGCAAAAATCAGTCTGGAACAAGCGCGAGTGATTGCTCTTAAGGCACATCTAGGAAAAGTAACCGCTGAGGAACTGGAAAAGGAGAAAGGGGGGAGTGGTCTGCGGTATTCCTTTGATATTCGCCATGGCAAGGTAACACAGGAAGTGGGTGTAGATGCCAAAACAGGCAATCTTCTGGAAAATGCACCAGAAGGGCCTGATGCGGACTAAACGCCTGGAGAAAAATTTTTTCTCCAGATGAACTTAACCTCAGGAATGAACAGTAATCATAAATCCAGCTTGAAACAAGGTGTCCAAATGAACAAGGTTATCGAACAGAGCTTGAGCAAGGTGCCAGAAGTGACATTCATTTTCTGGATGATTAAAATCGCAGCTACCATGCTGGGTGAAACAGCGGGGGATGCTGTTTCCATGTCAATGAATTTGGGTTATCTGGTTGGAACAGCTATTTTTGCTGCAATTTTCCTGTTTGCTGTGGTTGCCCAAATTAAGTCTAAAGGTTTTCATCCATTCCTTTATTGGACAACCATTATCGCTACGACAACGGTCGGGACGACTATGGCAGATTATGCGGATCGCTCTCTCGGGATTGGATATGCAGGGGGGAGTACGCTGCTTTTTGCTTTGTTGATCACTTCTTTGGTCGTGTGGTATCACTCCCTTGGCACGGTATCGGTTGAAACCATCAATTCTCCAAAGTCCGAGATATTCTACTGGATCACAATCATGTTTTCTCAAACCCTGGGAACTGCTCTGGGAGATTGGACAGCAGGTACGGCGGGTCTAGGTTATGAAGGTGGTGCAATGGTTTTCAGCGCGCTGCTTGCACTCGTGGTTGCGGCGTACTATTGGACAACTTTGTCTCGCACAGTATTATTTTGGGCAGCATTTATTCTTACACGTCCACTTGGCGCTGTGGTTGGGGATTTCCTTGATAAACCGATCAGTGCTGGCGGGCTGGCATTAAGTCGTTATTCTGCTTCGGCAGCTATTTTCGTATTTATGCTGGCCTGCATTTTGTTTTTCAAGCAAAGGGCAGCAAGAACAGCTCATTGAAACGTGTTGTAATGGGTAAGGGGCTAATGCTGGCCCTGTTGCGTGGAGTGGATAATGATTAAGGGAAGAATAAAAACAGTCTATTTTGGATGGTCAGAATTTTATTCCTGTGCTTTTATTTTAACCCCATCCTTTACCAGGTCTCCCGGATAAACAATCACTTTTTCCCCAGGTTTCAGTCCGGATTCCAGCATCGCATCCAATCCACTGCGGCGGGCAATTTTCACTGTGCGAGTTTGGGCACGGCCGTTGTTGGCGACAAAGACGGCCCACTGACTGCCTTTCCTGAATAGTGCGCTAACCGGGGTTTTGATGGCTTTGTCAGTGCTGAACACAATGATTTGTGTATCCACTTTGAAGCCATCACCCAGATTTTTCCATTGGTCGGGTGGAGAGGTGAGGTCAATGATCACATTGACGCGTTGCTCTTCTACGCCGAGTGCGGAAACTTTCGTGAATGCGGAGGGTTCTATGCGCCGCACCTGGCCTTGTAATGGTTCTGAGCGGCCCCACCCTTTCATTTGCACTTTGGCGCCGGGAGGGATCATGACGGCATCGCTTGAGAGTATATCGACTACTACTTCCATATCCGCAGGGTTGCCAATTTCGAGCAAAGGTGCACCGATAGCGATGTCGGTTTCACTTTCCTGCACGATTTTCAATACTTGGCCGGGTACAGGTGAACGAACCTGCCAGTGGCGTCCAGACAGGTTTTCGCAGTCTGCATCACAGTGAAACTGTTGTAATGCTGCGCGGGCTATGGCAACCTCATGTTCAGCAGCATGCTCTGAGAATTTTGCGGCTTCCAGTTCACGGGTATTGATTTTGACTTCCATTTCGGTTTGATCGAGTTGGGAGGGGGAAATAAATTTACTGGCGGCAAGTTGTTTGGCACGGTTGAGATCGGCTTTGGTTTTTTCGAGTGTAGCCAACATGCGAAGCACTGATACAGCAGCCTGTTCTTTTTGCGCTTCGGCTGCACCAACCCGTTCCTTTAATTCCCGTTCTGAACGGGCATCCAGCAGGGCCGGGGCACTGGGTACAATAAGTGCGACCACTTGATTCTGCTGGATAGTGTCACCTGCTTTCAGGGAGATGCGTTGCAGCTTTCCAGTAAGGGGGGCTGACACTATGTATCGCTCACGGACACGGGTTTTGCCGTCTTCTTCAATAATCTGCTGGAATGGACCTTCAGTCACTTCTGCAACCTGAACAGTGACAGGCTTGGGTAAAAAGGCCCAGATAAAGATACCGATGATAGCTAATACAGCTAATAGCGGGAAAGCCCACTTCGTCCATTTCATATTATTCCCTTGTTTTTAATACGCCGACAAGATCCAGTTGGTCAATTCGGTGTCTTACAAATAACGCGCTTGCAATGCCTGCTATAAGTGTTGTTAGTGCCGCATAGGCATAGGTTTTGGATTCAATGATGATCGGTATGGCAAAGGTTTCAGTATGTGTAAGTGTCACTATCAGTAAAGAAAGCAGATAGCCCAGCCATAAGCCGAAGGGAATTGCCATGAGCAGTTCGATGCCTAGCTCGCCTAACAACAGGGCAGATACTTCATGCCTCGTGAAACCAAGCACTCTCAGGCTGGCCAGTTCCCAGGCTCTTTCAGCCAGCGAAATGCGAGCACTATTGTAAACCACACCAATCGCGATGGCTGCTGCAAAAAAAGTCACAATTGTGGTGAATACCAGGATATTTTTGGCGGAAGTTTCCCGGAAGCTTTGCAGGGCGGTAGTCTTGAAGGTGACGGTTGCTACTTTGGGTATTTCTTTTATCTGTGCATTGAATTGGTTAAGTTGGGAGTGATCCAAAGAAACAGCAACAGTAGAAATGGTGTTGCCTTCACTCAGCAAGTGATTAAGCGCTTTAATATTCATGTATGCTGAAAGGCCGAACATATCATTGACTACCCCTGCAACTAAAACATCGCGCTTGATGCGATTGCCTTCCATTACCTCCAGTTGAATATTTTCCCCTGGTTTTACATTGAGTTTTGTTGCCAGCCGGTCAGTAAGCAGTACGCCTTCCAATGGCAGTAATACGGGTTGCTGGTGAGTATTGAGCGCTCTGTGTAATTCGGCTGTTTCTGGCAGGCCAGAAACAGCCGTGCGATAAGAAAGATGGCCCGCGCGCAGGCGGACAGGTACAGATCGTGCTGCTTCTGTGAATAAGACGCCCGGGAGGTGAGCTATTTCATACTGGGCTCGGCCATTGACTGGTTCGGCGAATACAATTTGTGCATCTCCTCTTTCTATGGAGTTGAATTGAACAGACACTAGAAAATCAATTGCATCACCCCAGAAAGTGCCTGAAACGATGATGGCGACCGAACAGGCGATAGCAAACGAGGTGAGAAGTGTCCGAAACGGGCGTCGCTCTAGATTGCGAATAATCATGCGGGACTGAGGAGATAACAGATTGGCTAGCCCCAAACGCTCCAGCAGCATGCGCTTAAACCTGGCAGGAGAGGGTGGGCGCATGGCTTCAGCAGGTGCAAGCCGCATGATGCCGTGCATGGTTTTAAGTGCGCCTCCCAGGGCTGCAATAAGACTTATGCCAGAGGCTGCCAAAGGAATCCATGGCTGGACGCGATAAGTGAGTAGTGGAAAATGAAAAAAATCGGTGTACAAGGATGTCATTTTGTATCCAAGTAATGCCCCGATCAGGCAGCCCATGATAATGCCGAGAAAAACAATAAACAGTACGAGTTTAAGATAGTGTGCGGCGATGGCTGTATCTGAATAGCCAATTGCCTTAAGCGTTGCAATTTCACTTCGCTGGGTCGCTACCTGGCGGGAAAGCACGACATTCAGCAGAAAGGCTGCAACTGCCAGAAAAATTGTCGGAAAAACCGTGGACATGGTTTTTTGCTGGTTGATTTCCTGGCTCAGAATCTTATTGGAAAGCTGGTCTTCACGCCCGTGTGCTCCTAATGCGCCATAGGGTTCCAGCAAGCGGTCCAGGGCATCGATGACTGCCTGTTCGTTAGCGCCAGGCGCCAGCCGAAAAGCTGCATGGTTAAATGCGCCTTCCATATTGAACGCGCTTGCAAGACGTTCACGGTCCATCCAGAAACCCCCGAATCCTTTGTCATCCGGGAGTACTCCGCCACGGGTGGCAAAGATGTATTCTGGCGACAGCACCACACCGACAATGCGTAATTGCTCGCGTTTACCATTCAGAATGGCAGCCAGTTGATCACCGGGTGTGAGTTTACGGGCTTTGGCAAATGCCTCGGAAATCAGCACCTCGTTGCTGCGTCCGGATTCAATCATTCGTCCCTGACGCAGAAACAGTTTGTTTAATCGTAACTGACCTGAATCCGATAGCCCAATCATGCGGCCAATGACCGGTTCTGCCACTTCCGGAATATCGAGCGTGACATCGAACATGACAGTAGTTTCAACATCCGCAACACCGGGAACTTCCACAAGCTGACGTTCTGCAGCTTTGGGGGCGCGTTTTACGTCGGCAAACACATGAGCGAACCGGGATGTTTCGTAATAGGACTGGCGGGACCAGTTCAAGGAATCATAAGTGGAAATCTGGGCGATAAACGCCCCGATACCGGCGGCTACTACCAGAGCGATGGTGAACGCCTGGCCTTTCATGTGTGTCAGATCTCGCAGCAATTTCCTGTCCAGCGCCTTCACCAGGATAACTCCGCAGGGGTGAGTTTATGGGCGTTTTTTTCAACAGAAATAATCTGTCCGTTTGCCAGGTGCATGATACGGTCAGCCATTCCGGAAATAGAAGCGTTGTGGGTGATCACGATTGCGGTTGTGCCCAGTTCCTGATTGATTTTAGCAATGACCTCCAGCACTACTTTCCCTGTCTGGTAGTCAAGCGCCCCAGTGGGTTCATCGCACAGCAGTACATCAGGCCGCTTGGCAATGGCCCTGGCAATGGCGACGCGCTGCTGTTCGCCACCAGAAAGCTGGGAAGGAAAATGATCCAGCCGGTGTTCAAGACCCACCAGTTGTAATGCCTCTTCCGGTTTCAGAGGGTTGACTGAAATCTCGGTGACCAGCGCCACATTTTCACGCACCGTGAGACTGGAGATCAGGTTGTAAAACTGGAAAACAAAACCTACATGCTCACGTCGATAGTTCGTCAGTTCACGCTCATTGGCATGTGCCAGATCGTGATCGCGCCAGAAAGCGTCACCGCTGGTGGGCGTATCGAGCCCACCCATAATATTGAGCAGGGTGGATTTGCCACTACCGGATGGCCCCAGCAGTACAATAAATTCACTTTGGTATACTTCCAGATCAACACCGCGCAGAGCGGGAATTTCTACTTCACCCATATAGTAGGTTTTGGTAAGTCCCTTTGCAGTAAAGACGGCTTGTGGATTTTCCGGCATGTTGTGTGATATCCGTTTTTATCAGGTGCGCTGGAAAGTATCGCACGCATTATTGTATAGGTTATAGCAAATTGGTTATCAACAACCCAGCACAGGGCGGCATTGCAGCGCCTTGAAATGGAATGACCATTCTGCGTCATTGCGCCTTGCTCTGCGCTTCAAAAACAGCACGCTCCAATCCATCCAACTAAGGTTTCCAGGTTAAAATAAGAAACGCTTCCTGCTAAGGTTTACTCACTTGCAGTGGTATCAAATAACGGCTGAACCACGCAGCGGCTTGATGTGCAACCTCTTCCAATGTGCCTGGTTCTTCAAAAAGATGCGTGGCACCCTGGATGATTGAAAACTCCTTTGGACAATTCATGTGGGAGTATGCTTCACGGTTGAGTTCGGTCACGACATCGTCGAATCCTCCTATCAGCAACAATGTGGGTGATTTGACTTTATATAAAGCAGCGTTGCCAGCAAGATCCGGGCGCCCCCCGCGAGAGACAACAGCGCTGATCTCCTCACCTGCTTCCGCTGCAGCTTGCAAAGCAGCTGCAGCGCCTGTACTGGCGCCAAAATAACCGATTGGCAGATTCTTTGTTGCAGGTTCTTGTTTTACCCATTGTGTGGCAGCGAGCAGACGGCGAGTCAGCAATGGAATATTGAATCGGGTTTCGTAGTCCATGTCTTCTTGTGGTGTCAGCAAATCCATTAATAGTGTGCCAATACTACTTTCTCTGAGTACTTGAGCAACATAATTATTGCGCGGGCTATGTCGGCTGCTGCCGCTGCCATGAGCGAACAGCACGAGGCCCTTGGCATGTTCCGGTATTACCATCATTCCTTCGATTTTAACCTGGCCCGCAGGAATGCTGACAAGTTGTTCCAGTTTCGCAGTCATCACTTAACTCCCTGTTTTTACTACAGAGACACATAAGCACAGAAATGCTGGTTTTCTGTACTCTTACGGCAAAGACTATTGATCAGGCTTTGGCCATATTGATTGCGATCGGAATGCGCCTTCGACCAAAATGCCCAGCTTTCTCATCAAATCGTCCGGCTAATGCAGAACCGCAGTCAGGGCAATGACCATCCTTTGTTAGCCCATACAGATTGATTTGATACCAGTCGCGCACAATCAGCGGGGCCTGGCAATCCGGGCAAAAGGTGGTATCACCTTCAATGTTATGTACGTTTCCCGTATAGACATAGTGCAAGCCTTCTTTTAGAGCGATTTCTCGTGCACGCACAAGTGTAGCGGGTGGGGTGGGAGGAATATCCGGCATTTTATAATCTGGATGAAATGCAGAAAAATGGAGTGGAACATCTGACCCCAATTCCTTTTTAATCCATTTGCTCATTGCGGTCAGCTCCTCATCCGAATCATTTTTACCGGGAATGAGCAAGGTAGTAATCTCGAACCATACATCCGTTTCATGTTTGAGATAGATCAAAGTATCCAGCACTGGCTGAAGCTGAGAGCCAGTCAGTTTGAAATAAAAATCTTCAGTAAACGCTTTCAGGTCTACATTGGCTGCATCTATTTTTGAATAGAAATCCCGGCGCGCTTCCGCGTGCATGTACCAGGCGGTAACAGCGACCGTTTTGATCCCTTTTGCATGGCAGGCATCTGCCGTGTCCATGGCATATTCGGCAAAAATCACCGGATCGTTGTACGTAAAAGCCACACTCTTGCAGCCGTTTTTTTCAGCTGCAATAGCAATGGTTTCGGGAGAAGCCTGATCCATCAGGCGATCCATATCTTTGGATTTGCTGATATCCCAGTTTTGGCAGAATTTGCAGGCAAGATTGCAACCGGCAGTGCCAAAGGAGAGCACGCTGCTACCAGGATAAAAATGGTTAAGCGGTTTTTTCTCGATAGGATCAATACAGAAGCCGGAAGAGCGCCCATAGGTGGTGAGCACTATCTGGTCGCCTTCACGCATACGCACAAAACACGCACCACGCTGACCCTCGTGTAATTTGCAGTCACGTGGACACAGGTCGCATTGGATGCGGCCATCGTCAATGACGTGCCAGTAACGGCCTGGGTGATGAGATCCTTCAATCATGCAATTTGTGCCTTTAAATCGCGTTCTTTCCATTTGCTCACTGTGTAACGGTAAAGTTTGACTTCCTCAGCCCAGAAATCAGGCTTTAACCCAGCTTTGTGTTTTAAATGCGCCATGAAATCCTTGGTGGCAGGTAACTGTTCCCATACCTGGGGCAGGAACGTACTGCGGTAACGGCCAAACTCAAATACCACACCATCAACATCAGGCTGCAACTGCGCCAAGGCTTCCTGCTCACTGGAGAAGTACAGGGCTTGCATTGGTGAAAGTAATGAAACCTCAATTTCAGTATAGTTAAATTCAGAAGAGGTTAGAGGTGAAAAACGCGGGTCTTGAAAAGCTGCCGATTTAGCATTGGCTTTTACATCTTCCAATAAAGCGCGGTGTGCCTCCAACGTGCCTATGCATCCGCGTAATTGACCTTCCTGGGTCAATGTCACAAAACAAGCGCCATTCTCCTGAAGCCAAGCCGCGTCTTCATGCGCTTTATGGGGCAGACCGAATGAATTGGCAATAGAAGAACGGGCAATTGAAAGTAATATCTCACCCTGATTAATGGACATCATCTTTTCCCTCCATGAAAGCGAAAGAGGCATATCCTACAACACGGCTTTTATCGCCTGCTGTGTCACCTGAATTGCGCAGGTCAAGCAAATGTGGGTGCAGGTTGTGATGCTTGGCTGCCAGCAACAATCCGTTGACTGGAGTGCCACCACAGGCTTGCTCGTGATTGAGTGTGCCTTGCAGGTTTAAAATATGTTGCACCGTTTCTGCATCAACAGCTTGCGCTGTCTGATAAGGCAGGAAATGAGAAAGGTCAGAACTGATCACAATCAATGTTTCCGGTCCGCCCCATAACGCATCCAGCACCTCGGAAACTTCTGCCGGTGTTGCATCCCCCACGGCTAAAGGCAGCAGTTTGAAATTATTCAGAACCGACTGCAGGAAAGGCAGTTGCACTTCCAGAGAATGTTCCATGGCATGAGCGACAGGGCTTACAACCACTTGTTGCATCTTTTCTACAGATGAAACAGCATCCAGATCAATCTGAATTTCACCTAAAGGTGTGGCAAACGCCGTTACACCAGGCAGTGCCAGCCCTCGTACAGGAACACGGTGGACGGGGCCGAGCAGCACTACGCGTTTGATCGTATCGCGTACTGAAGCTAATCTGGCGTAGGCAGCTGCGGCAATGGGACCTGAATAAATGTAGCCTGCATGGGGAACAATAATCGCTTTTGGTGCAATACTTGCTTCTTTATGGTTAACTTTGACAGTCGCCAACATCGCATTGACATCATTTTCCAATGCCTGTTTGTGGCTCTGGTAGAAGGCGCCTGCTACAGCGGCTGGGCGAAATTGATGCATGTAAACCTCCTTAAAAATAACAGGTTATGCTTTAAATATATATTAGGGTAAGTTGTCGAATATCAAGTGGAACTTGCGGCATTCCCTTACAAGACACGATAATTACCTTTTTAAAGAAAAATAAACCTGGAAGCTGTATTTAGGATAAACATGTCTAACTATATTGCGCTTATCCCTGCTGCTGGTTTTGGCAGCCGAATGGGTCACGAAGTTCCCAAACAATATTTACCCCTTTTGGGAAAACCCATGATTTATCATGCAATCAAACGCCTGAGCAGTACCCAAGAGATTAAACAGGTTTATGTGGTTTTGTCTCCAGAAGACACCATGTGGAAGGAATACGACTGGAGTGCTTTTACACCCAAGCTCAAACCTTTGTATTGTGGGGGAGCTACCCGTGCTGAAAGCGTATTGAACGGGTTGAAGAAAATTCAGGAAACTATTCAGGCGAATGACTGGGTGTTGGTACACGATGCTGCACGCCCCTGCCTGACGAGCGAACATCTTGACAATTTGATGCAAGCGATTGGCGATGATGAAACAGGTGGGCTGCTTGCGGTACCAGTAGCTGATACATTAAAACGCGCAGACGGGCAGGGCAGGGTTAAGCAGACTGAACCAAGGGAAGGACTCTGGCAGGCCCAAACACCACAAATGTTCCGTTACGGGTTATTGGTGAAAGCTTTAGAAGCTTTAGGGACAGATACTCCCACTGATGAAGCTCGCGCTGTGGAACACCTCGGGTTTCATCCCAAACTTGTTGCGTGCGATAGTCGAAATTTAAAAGTGACCTATCCGCAGGATTTGCAATTGGCTGCGTTGATTTTGGAAAATCCGGCAGTTTAAGCAGCGTATATTTGACTTGTCTCAATGCGTAAACACTGATCAATCTTTTTTTAAAGGAAAACAATGAGAATAGGTCACGGATTTGATGTCCACGCCTTTGCGGAAAACCGCAAACTGATCATCGGCGGGGTAGATATATCTTACCATTTAGGTCTGGCCGGGCATTCCGACGCGGATGTGCTGTTGCATGCAATTTGCGATGCGCTGCTGGGAGCGGCAGGCCTGGGAGATATTGGCAAACATTTTCCCGATACAGACGATCGTTTCAAGGGAATAGACAGCAGAAAACTACTGCATAAAGTAGTTCATATCATTCGTGAAAAGGGCTATGTAGTGGTCAATCTAGACACTACAATTATTGCTCAGGCCCCTAAAATGGCGCCGCATATTGCGCAAATGGTGCTCAATATCGCTGAAGATATCGGCGTATCGGCAGATTGTGTCAATGTCAAAGCCACGACCACAGAAAAGTTGGGATTTACGGGACGAGGCGAAGGTATCGCTGCTGAAGCCGTTTGTTTGATCAGGAAAGTATGATCGAAGAAGGCAAAAAAACATCACGCATGTTTTTTGCCTTGTGGCCTAATGCCAAGGTGAGGTCAGCTCTGGATCGGGCTGGAAAAAAAATGCACACAGTCTGCGGTGGGCGACGTACCAGAGCCGAGACAATTCACATTACGCTGGTATTCCTTGGTGTTGTGGCAGTTGATCGTGTTGAAGGGCTTAAGGCGCAAGCGGCACTGGTTGAAGCAACTGAATTTGATCTGAATATTACGCAGCTTGGGTGGTGGCGACATAACCGGGTTGCTTGGGCAACTTCAGAAGAAACGCCAAAAGCATTAACTGAACTTGTAGTAAATTTATCATCCCGGCTTAAAGCAGCCGGATTCCAATTTGATGAGCGCCCTTATGTGCCTCATGCAACTTTGCTTCGGAAGGCAGGCTGTCAAGAGAAAATTCCAGGCATTGAATCAATTTTGTGGGCAAACAAGGAATTTGTGCTGGTGCAATCTGTGTTGAGCGAAAAGGGATCGTCTTACGAGGTGATTGGAAAGTGGTCATTAAAATCAGTGGCTAAGTAGCCATTCCGACTGTATTTGGGAATGGCTACTCGAAATTTTAAAGATAAATGCAATGCGCCAACCGGCCAGGGAGTTCCTGTTGGGTAACCTTGGTGTAATCTTTTTCGATGCTGTCTGTAATCAACCCTCGCACGTGGTTGCTGAAACGGCTGTTAAGTAGACCGATAAATGGGGATGAAGCAACCAGAATAATGCGGTCATAGATATTGTTTGCGCGCCCATGTTCCAGTTCTTTTGCAAGTTCCTGAGCAAACCTGCCTGCTTCGACTTGCTTGGGCTCGGAGGCGGGCACAAAAGAACCATGTCCATTACCTTGGCCCTGGTTATGCCCGGGACGGTCTGATACCAGGTCGGAGCTTTTTTCACGGCTTTCCGGGTGGCTGAATTCTTTGATGAGTTCTAACCCTTTCTTTACGCCGTGGTTTGCGTATAGACGAGCGAAACTGGCATTAGCAATTAATATCCAAGTTGTAGCCATGATTTCTCCAAATTTAATTGTAGATAAAAACATCTTGAAATACATAATTAGTTGTCATCCGGAAACATCTGTTTTTCCCCTCCCACTTGATGGGGGAGGGCTAGGGAGAGGGTGGTAATGCCTTGAAATTTAACCCCTCTCCCCAACCCTCTCCCACAAGGGGAGAGGGAGTTATAGTGTTTCCGGATTAGAACTAATTAGATTACTCTCTTCAAATGCGGCGTCAAGATGCCAAGAATAGGTACCCGGTATAAAAGCCAAGTACCTGGAAAATTATAAAAACAAGTAATGCTCCAGATGACCGGCAAGTTCTTTTTCAGTTGCTTGCGTGTAATCTTTTTCGATGGTTTCAGTAACCAGTTTCCGAACGTGTTCATCCAGCCGGTGATTTAATATCCCTATGAAATGGGGAGAAGCAATCAGAATAAGGCGGCTGTATAAATTTGTTGCCCGTCCATGTTCCAGTTCATGTGCCAATTGCAGGGCAAACTGTTCGGCTTCATGCTGTTTGGGGGAAATTGCAGGAGAAAATGAACCGTGACCTCCTCCATGGGCCTGGTCGTGCCCTGGCCGGTCTGAAACCAGTTCAGAAGCGCTTTCCCTGCTTTCTGGATGGGTGAATTGTTTGGTGAGTTGCAGCCCTTTGTGAGGACCATTGTTGATGTATAAATTTGCGCTGCTAGAATTTGCAACTAGAACCCAAGTTATGCTCATGCTTA
This sequence comes from Sulfurirhabdus sp., assembly GCA_043759595.1. Taxonomy (GTDB): domain Bacteria; phylum Pseudomonadota; class Gammaproteobacteria; order Burkholderiales; family SMCO01; genus Sulfurirhabdus. Next base: position 16,859 of record JAYVLG010000004.1, read on the forward strand.
AACGCCTGAAAGATATGTAGGGATGTCCCTTAATTCAGCCTAGCACTTTTGAATTGATCGTCAAGAAATTGTATCTATTTCATTGTTTATAGGCAAGTATTTTTACAGCGCTTGCCGAGCCAGGGCAAGCATGCCCGATTCGTCAATTTGAGTGACATTTAGCTGGGTTCCCTGATCAAAATAGGGGTAGTGTTTCAGCATTGAACGGCTATAAGAGGGATCATAATGTCTTTCTAAAAGCGCCATGACCAAGGTATCCCAATGCCCATTTTTTACCAGCTGCTTCCATTTTTCGATCTGCTCATGACCGTAAATGCCGGTCAGATAATCCAGTTTTTTGTTTAATGATTCCGGGTTTTTCAGATAATGTGCATATTCTTCTTTCAAGAGTGTAATACGCAATTCCCGGCTGACTTCAAGGCGAATGCACTGACCTTGCCACATGGCCTGAATCAGGGTTTCTGGTACGCGGATATTACCTACCTTCTTACTTTCAGCTTCTAAGTAGACAGGGCGTGCCGGGTCGAAGTGACGTAACTTCCACCATAGAGTACTATCAAACAGCTTTTGTGGCGGCTGTTCAGTTTCAGGCCAGTTTCCCAAAACTGAGCCACGATGTAACGCCAGATCTTCCAGGTCAAGTACTTGTTCGCCAAGTTTTTCAATGGCTTGTAGTAATCGACTTTTGCCGGATCCAGTTAAGCCGCATACCACGCGATATTGAAATTTAGCCGGTAATATTTCCAGCTCTTCCAGAACGCTGCGACGGTAATTTTTGTATCCCCCTTCTAATTGCCCAGCGCGCCAGCCGATTTTGTTTAATATATGCACCATGGCACCACTTCGGCTGCCGCCACGCCAGCAATAAACCAGTGGACGCCAGTTTTTAGGCTTATTGCTGAAATGTGTGTCAAGATGGTTGGCTATATTGCGGGATACCAGAGCGGCCCCCACTTTTTTGGCATCAAAAGCAGATACTTGCTTATAGATAGTCCCAACCCGTGCGCGTTCTTCATCATTCAGCACAGGAAAGTTAATCGCACCTGGAATATGATCTTCACGGAACTCTGAAGGAGAGCGAACGTCAATGATCTCGTCAAATTCAGACAATTGTGATACGGTGATACCATTGGATTGCATCAAAAATCAGGCCTTAAAAATACATGGAACAGAAAGATTATAATATGGATGTCAAATTGACACAGTTTTCTCACGGCGGAGGGTGTGGCTGCAAGATTGCTCCCGCCATTTTGAGCGAAATTCTTGCTAAATCCCCAGTAAGATTGCCTAACCCTAATTTACTGGTAGGGACAGAATCAAGTGATGATGCAGCAGTATATCGTTTGAATGATTATCAGGCTATCGTCGCTACAACCGATTTTTTCATGCCCATTGTTGACGATCCATTCGATTTTGGTCGAATTGCAGCAACCAATGCTATTTCGGATATATACGCAATGGGGGCGCAGCCGATATTTGCTTTGGCAATTGTCGGTATGCCAATTGATAAACTGCCAATAGAAACCATTCAGGGAATACTGGCAGGTGGCGAATCGGTTTGCGCTTCCGTGGGAATTCCTATTGCAGGAGGCCATTCTATAGACTCGCCTGAACCGATTTACGGTTTGGTTGCGTTGGGGATAGTGCATCCAGATAAAGTTAAGCGGAATGATGCAGCTAAAGCTGGCGATGTTCTGATACTTGGAAAAGGAATCGGGATCGGGATTATGAGTGCGGCTTTGAAAAAAGGTGAACTCTCTGATGAAGGCTATCAGCAGATGGTAGCCAGTACGACGCAACTCAATACACCTGGCTCCGTATTGGTAGATATGCCGGGAGTGCATGCCCTGACAGACGTCACCGGGTTTGCATTGCTTGGACATTTGCTGGAAATTTGCCGTGGCTCCAAATTATCGGCTGAAATTGAATTTGCTAAACTGCCTATACTGCCTGTAGCGCTAGAGCTTGCAAAAAAAGGATATGCCCCCGGAGCAGCAAGCCGTAATTGGGCAAGTTATGGCTATGATGTGGTTTTACCTGAGAATATGCGAGAATGGCAAAAAAATGTACTGTGTGATCCCCAGACCAGTGGGGGATTGCTGGTTTCATGTTCGCCAGAAGCGGCTGATAGCGTGTTGCAATTATTCCACAAGCAAGGTTTTGAATACGCAACAATCGTTGGGAAGCTAAACTCCGGCGAGAGTAAAATCAGCGTATTCTAATCAGTGGCATGGTTTGAACCATGCCACTTTAAATGTTTTGGAAAAACTGAATCAGTGTGAAAAGTTTGCAGGTTTCGTTGCTTTTGATTCAACAAGGTCATCACCCCGTCGTACAAATGCTCCTCTGCGCTCACCTTTCAGCGCAGAGACAGTATTTTCTGCAGGGGTTCTTCTTGGAGCGAGTCTGCGCTCAAAAGGAATAAACTCAACTATATAGCCGGCAAGAGAAGGTTTGTTGTTCATTTGCTTCCTCCGGTTAGGGTATAAATTAATGCTAGTATAACTAGCTAATATTACAAATTATAATTTGCTGATTTATTTAATCCTAATTAATTAGTTTTAATATTAAATCTCTAGGCTTCGGATAACATTCGACAATACAACATAGGGGTATGGGGGAAGTTTATGAAGTTCCTGATTGTAGAAGATGATGCAGCAGCAGCGGATTCCTTAAAGAAAGGACTGCTAGGATTTGGTTATGAAGTGAATGTGGCACTGGATGGCGAGCAAGGGCTCGAGATGGCACGAGCCAACACTTACGATCTCTGGGTCATTGATATCATGATGCCAAAGCTGGACGGGCTTTCAATGCTGAAAATGCTGCGTGCAGAAGGCCGTCAAACACCGGCTTTGATCTTGAGTGCCAAGAGTGATGTGGATGACCGAGTAGAGGGATTGCGTGCGGGGGGGGATGATTATCTCGTCAAGCCATATGCTTTTTCAGAACTTCAGGCGCGGATAGAAGCTTTGTTGCGTCGATCAATGTCGGCAGAAGTTTCTCCTGAAACTGAGCTGGAATTGGCCGATCTCAAACTGGATTTACTTAAACGTACCGTTACACGTGCAGGTCAGGAGATTTTTCTCAAACCCAGAGAGTTCAGGCTTCTTGAATATTTAGTACGACACACCGATCAAGTGGTCACTCGGACCATGTTGCTGGAAAACGTGTGGGATCTGTTTTTCGACCCGCAAACAAATGTGGTTGATGTGCATATCAGTCGTTTACGTTTCAAAATTGACAAATATTATTCGCCGCCTTTGCTGCATACAGTACGCGGTGCTGGATATGTGATTAGATCGGTCAAGTGAACGTTTTTTCTTTTACTACCCCGGTTAAATTAACCATCGGGTTTCTTTCGCTCTATATTTTCGGCTCTTTGCTGATTTTTGGGTATCTCAATTACCAGTTGTCAGCCACGCTCACGTTACAGATCGATCGCGCGCTGAAAGACCAACAGACGCTCATGTTGCTCAAACAGCATGATTCAGGTTTTCGTGGCATGGTACAAGCAGTTGATAATGAAATTTCCAGTAAAGGCAAAGAAGACCGGGCTTATCGCGTTGTTGATGCCAAAGGTAAGACTTTGGTCGAAATCGGCGGTCTTTTTTTGCCGGAAATGAAGCCTTTCAAGGGAATAAAGGAAATTACATTAGGTGGGCTTGGAAATGAAAAAGACAAAATCGAAGCGCGGGTCATTGCCTTTCCTCTTTCCGAAAAATTAAATATGTTTGTAGCGATTGGTACCCGTCAGTTGCAGCAGCTTAAACAAGAATTGTGGCTGACGTTTGTTAAAACTGAAATCCTGATTGTATTATTGGGCGCTGCTGTAGGTTTTTGGCTGACTCAGCGATTTCATGGTCGCATAGAGTCATTTAACCAATTGGCAAAGCAAATCGTGAAGTCAGGTGATTTGTCCAGTCGTATGCCTGTTGCGGGTAACGACGAATTTGCCAGCCTGGCAATTAATGTTAATGCGATGCTCGAGCGAATAGACCGGCTGGTTCAGGGAATTCGCCAGGTGAGCGACAATATTGCCCATGATTTACGCACCCCGCTAACGCGTTTGCGGGCTGATGTCGAAGTTGCCTTAAGACAGCAGGACCCTGAAATTGATCATGCTACGCTGGAGCGGGTGTTGGATGAACTTGAAAATATGCAAACTATTTTTAATTCATTATTGTCTTTGGGGCAGGCAGAAGCTGGTGGTATGCGGATCAAGCGCAAGGAAGTGGATATCTCGGCTTTCCTGGGGGAAATGGTGGAATTGTACGCACCTAGTGCAGAAGAACATGGTCTGGAATTGAAAAGTGAAATTGAATCTGATATTCATCTTCGTGTTGACCGGCAGTTGATTGCGCAAGCGTTATCAAATTTATTTGATAACGCATTAAAGTATGTCCCTGAAGGAGGTACGTTACAGTTACGTGCATCCCAGAAAGATAATATTGTAGAAATTGTGTTGGAAGATAACGGCCCCGGCATTCCCCCTGAGATGCGTGAAAAGATATTTGAACGGTTTTCTCGAATTGACCCAAGCCGGACGTTGTCAGGTTCTGGGCTTGGTTTGGCGCTGGTCAGGGCATTCATTGAATTGCATAATGGCAGTGTTGATGTATATGAAAGCCCATTGGGCGGTGCCGCGTTCAGAATTATTCTGCCAACATAGGCTGCAGTTTTCTCCAGACATTATTTAAAACAAGCTGTTGTGCCTCAACATTAGGATGTAATCCGTCCAGCTGAAATAATTCACGACGATCAGCAAAGCCTTCCAGCATGAACGGAACCAGGGGGGATTTGCTGTTCTGTGCGATTTTAAGAAAGATATTTTGGAACTTTTCAGTATAAGCCCTGCCATAGTTGGGAGGGAGTCGCATACCAATAATCAGTACGTCAGCCTTGTGTTGCTGGCATGCTTGCAGGATACCTTCAAGATTGCTCTGTGTTGCCTGGAGTGATAATCCGCGTAATCCGTCATTTGCGCCGAGTTCTATAATGGCAAGTTTGGGTTTGTGCAGGGCCAGTGTTTTTTCTATGCGGTATAGTCCACCTGTTGTTGTTTCGCCGCTAATACTGGCATTAACCACTTTGTAATTTAATTTCTTTTGTTTCAGCTTTTGCTCTAGCAGACTCACCCAACCGGTGTTTTGAGGTAAACCGTAGCCAGCTGAAAGACTATCACCAAATACCAGTATAGTTTGAGCTGCATGGACGGGTGTGGTGAAAAATAACGCAAAAATGAAGAGGAATCGGGTAAGCATGTCAGTTTTTTTCTCAGGTCCAATAGTTCAGGCAAGCGGCTTGACCAAGCAAGTGATGAGTGAGGGTAAGCCATTAGTCATCTTGCATGATATCAATCTTAAAGTATCACAGGGCGAATCGGTAGCAATTGTTGGCGCTTCCGGCTCAGGTAAATCAACCTTGCTGGGGTTGCTCGCTGGTTTAGACATCCCAAGTTCCGGTAAGGTCATCATCAACAGTCAGGATCTTTTTTCACTGGATGAAGATGGTCGAGCAGCCCTGCGTGGTGAAATGCTAGGCTTTGTATTTCAATCTTTTCAATTGCTGCCTGCTTTGACTGCATTGGAAAATGTCATGCTGCCCCTGGAGTTGTCGGGCACAAAAAATGCGCGAGATAAGGCGTTGAATATACTTGATCGTGTGGCGTTATTGGAAAGAATGGGGCATTACCCCAAGCAGCTTTCAGGTGGTGAGCAGCAGCGTGTGGCGATTGCGCGTGCTTTTGTTACGCAACCGGCACTGCTGCTGGCAGATGAACCGACAGGCAATCTGGATACAGATACAGGTGCCAAAATTATTGACCTGATGTTTGAATTAAATCGTGAACAGCGCACCACATTAATGCTGGTAACGCATGATGAAGCCCTGGCAGGGAGGTGTGATCGCCGTATCAAGCTGGCATCAGGTAAATTCATTAGCGAAGATAACGTTGATGATCCTAACGTTGGTGTGTTGTTGAAAAAGCATGAACGCGATTAAATTATCCCTGCGATTTCTTCTGAGGGAGTGGCGAGCTGGTGAGCTGAATGTATTAATGCTGGCGGTCATTATCGCTGTTGCCAGTGTCACGACAGTGGGTTTTTTCACTGACCGGGTGCAGCAAGTTTTAAGCAGGCAGGCAAATCAGCTATTGGGCGCCGACCTGATCATTGCATCAGACCATCCAATACGTACTGAATTTGCAGAGCAAGCAATTTCTTCAGGGTTGAAAGTGGCGAGTTTTGTGTTGTTCCCGAGTATGGTGTTAAATCAGGATGTAAGCCAACTCGCTGAAATTAAAGCGGTAAGCGCTGGTTACCCGTTGCGTGGAAAATTGAAGACGGGCAATCAGTTGTTTGATAAAGGCGTTCCAGTAAACTCTGGCCCTGCAGTTGGTAATGTATGGGCCGAACCGCGTCTTTTAACACAGCTGGGTTTGCAGACGGGAGATAAAATCGAACTAGGCGGGTTAAGCCTGACTGTATCTGCTGTCCTGACACATGAACCTGATCGGTCAGGGGATTTTTTCAACATCGCCCCCCGTTTGATGATGAATCTGGATGACCTGGTCAAAACAGGATTGATTCAACCGGGTAGTCGGGCTAATTATCGAATGCTTATAGCAGGTGATGCCCTTGTTGTTGAAAAGTATCGTGCATGGGCAGAGAAACAAATTGCCAGGGGAGAAAAGCTTGAAGGTGTGCAAGATGCCCGGCCTGAAATTCGTGCTGCACTGGAGCGTGCACAGAAATATTTAGGGCTGGCTTCTCTGGTCAGTGTTGTGCTCGCAGCGGTTGCTGTGGCGGTTGCTTCACGCCGGTATATGCGACGTCATCTGGATGGATGTGCTGTCATGAGGTGCGTGGGAGCGAGTCAATCCCTGATTTTTAAATTGAATTTTTATCAATTTTTATGGTTAGGAATAGCAGCAAGTTTGATCGGTAGTCTGTTCGGCTATCTGGCCCAGACTGGCTTAGCTTATTGGTTAAGTTCAGTTGTGCCAGGAGAACTGCCTCAACCCACTTTGTTTCCCGTTGCAGAAGGGCTGCTGACAGGTTTGGTTTTACTGTTTGCATTTAGTCTACCGCCCTTGATGCAACTCAGAAAAGTTTCGACGCTCAGAGTCTTGCGTCGGGAATTGGGTGCGCCAGAGTATTCCAGTCTTGCCAGCTATGGCCTGGGTTTGATGGCAATTGGCGGTTTGCTGATATGGAAAGCCGGTGATATCACTTTGGGTGTATATGCTTTTGCAGGGCTAGCCATTGCCATGATAATGGCTGCGCTATTAACCTGGGGGTTGATCCAGTTAATTACAAAATTGCGCAAATATGCCGGTTCTTCCTGGTTTTACGGTCTTGCAAATGTTAGTAGACGTGGCATGGGAAGCGTGGCTCAAGTGGTGGCGTTTGGACTAGGTATGACAGCCTTGTTATTACTTACGTTGGTTCGCAGTGATTTGATGACGAGTTGGCAGACGACCTTGCCTCCTGAAGCGCCGAATCGATTTGTAATCAATATTCAGCCAGATCAAATTATTCCTATGCAGCAGTTTTTTAAATCTGCAGGTGTCAGTGTCCCCCACATATTTCCGATGATTCGTGGACGACTAGTGTCAATAAACGGCAAGAAAATTTCAGTAGCCGCATTTCAGGATGAAAGGGCGCGAAGACTGGTTGAAAGGGAGTTTAATCTATCCTGGTCTGACCAACTTCAAACTGACAATAAAGTTGTTGCAGGGCGTTGGTGGCAGGCAAGTGATAAAGGCAAAGCTTTGCTCTCGGTAGAAGAAGGTATTGCCAAGACATTGAGTATACGGCTCGGTGATGAATTGACTTACGATGTGGCAGGAAGCCTGATAACGGCCAAAGTGAGTAATTTACGTAAAGTGAATTGGGATTCGTTCAACGTGAATTTTTTTGTTGTGGCACCTTCAGGTGTATTGAATGATTCACCAGCAAGCTATATTACGAGCTTTTACTTGCCTGAAAGCGATGGCATTCTGCTTAACCAGATGGTAAAAAGATTCCCTAACTTTACGGTGATTGATGTGGCGGCAGTGATGGCGCAAGTACGCAGCATTATGGAGCGCGTGGCGAGCGCAGTAGAATTTGTTTTTTTATTTACGTTGTTAGCTGGGTTGATGGTGCTTTATGCGGCAATTTCAGCAACGCAGGATGAGCGAGTTTTTGAGAATGCAGTGATGCGAACATTGGGTGCAAGTCGACGTCAATTATTAGCGGCTCAAATAACAGAGTTTGTTTCTATTGGGGTTTTGTCCGGGTTTGTTGCTGCATTGGGTGCGAGCGGAGCAAGTTACGTGTTGAGCACCCGCATATTAAATTTACCATTTCAGTTTAATCCATGGATTTGGATTGCAGGTATCGTTCTGGGTGGAATAGGCATCGCTTTTGCAGGGTGGCTCGGGATAAGAAAAACCTTGAATCAACCACCATTGCAGACCATACGTAGTGCTATTAATGGTTGAATGCACTGTTCAGGTGCATAAAATAGATACGCTTTACAGTGGTTATCATTTGCAGGATCTCTTAATCATATGAATATTAATAAATAATTAATTTCTTCTTTTTCTTGAATGAGCAAGCATGAATCTTGCTTGTTATAAGGGTTATGACGTGGCTTAAAAAAACAGTGGAGCATCAAAGGCAAGGACTGTCGCAATTCCTGCAGCGGCCTTTGTATGTGATGGCCCAGAACGCAGTAATCGTTTGGGATGACCTGGATTTACTGGATCGGGAATTGAATCAGAGTTTGTCGCAAATTCCCCTTTGCCAGGTGCTCTATGCAGTTAATACAGAGGGCATACAAGTAAGCTCCAACATTTCTACGCTTTCGATTGATGTTGAAAAACGTGGGCAGGATCTATCCTTGCGGCCTTTTTTGGCAAATGCTGTTCCCCGAACAGGTGTGCTGCTTTCAGATGTTTATATCAGTCAGCTTGGTGGGGGCGCATGTATCACTGCGGTTCAGCCAGTCTCGAAGAATGGCACTATGCTGGGATTTGTGGCTGCGGATTTCTATTTGCGAGATTTACCGTTGCTCGAAGAGCCCGCTGTCAAGCAAAGCAGTTGGCGCCAGATGAAAGGAGATCCGGCAATTCGTGGCACTCTGTTTATGCAGGAACGTGTTAAGAGCGCTATGGATGAGCAGATGGATGATGTGATAGCGATCATGGATGAACTCATCTGCGAGCGCGGTGTCTTTCACGGTAAGCTGCATTTCTCCAGTTCCCGTGCAACACTCTGGCTGACCGATGATCCCTATCGCTACAGACTGCATGTACTGGATGAAATTATCGATCCTGCCGTTTGTCTGGCATACCCTAACCAAGAGTATTCTCCGCAGGCAACGGTTTCGCCAGAATTGGTGAAACCGGTTTTTGAACGTTTCAAACTGCTAAGAGATGCAGATGAAAATATCTATCTGCGTTCAGGGTCCTTGAATGTGATTAATGGCATGGTCGGGTTGACATTCTCCTGTGATGGCTCGCATTACATGCCTGCGGAAAAATTTCTTGAGAAGGATGAAGCTTTTTGGTTTGGAACAGTTGGCATACCTGGTGCAGTGCTTCCAGAATAGAAATGCTATAAACCTGGAAACCTTAGGTGGATGGGTTGGAGTGTGTTGTTTTTGGAGCGCAGGGCAAGGCGCAATGACGCAGAATGGTCATTCCATTTCAAGGAGTTGCAACGCCTCCCTGCGATCCAAAAACTGTGCAATCCAACCCATAGCGGT
>JAYVLG010000005.1:0-3583 GCA_043759595.1 Sulfurirhabdus sp.
ACCCCCCCCTGAAGCAGAATGATGTCAGGTAAGTTTGCGAGAGCTGTTGCACCGGGAACTTTCCCGACATCAGAAGAACCGGGGATTTTCCCCAACTTATCAACAAATTGCCCGGTCGTTTCAAATTTGAAAATTGGTCCCATTGTGACGGCGGTATAGGCTTTACGATAACTGGTGTCTTTGGTGTGAATTGTGCTTTTGTCTCCCTTTGCCAACGTCTTCACGACACCGGATACATCCACTACTGTTGCCGAAACGTGATATCCAGACTTTTCGCAAACTCTTATTGCTTCTGCTGCAGCTTCAGATGCGAGCTCTAACGGAAGAACGTAAACATACTGATTTGTTTCGGCCTGAATTTTAGAAACTTGCAACGTTAAAAGTGATGCGACTATGCCTATGGCTATATTTTTGCGAAACATGTTGGCGTTTACCTTTCTTTCTATTTATTTTTATAGTGCTTGATAATGGCAAAAATTTATTTAGCTGGCTTTCGTGGATATACACGTATCAAATTCTAAATGCACTTCCAGAGCTATTCCTTATGATCAGGAAGTGAGCTATTTTCGCGAGGTAAATTTTGCAGGGCCGTCATAATGTCTGCTGGCTCCATTCGTTTTTTATAATCCGTATCTGCGAATGCTGCGCGCACGATGCCGGATTTATCAATTACGAACGTTCCAGGAACAGGTAAACCTCTTCGCCCCTTACCGTTAAATGCGGCAACATCTAGACCAAAACTATGTTTATATGCCGCATCCAATTCAGACGATACTTCCCAATAAAGCCCGTAGTCTTTAATGACGCTATCGTCTAGGTCGCTGAGGATTTCAAAGGGGTAGCCATCTTTGGTGACTTGTGCAAGCGATTTGTCTGGTGTCTGCGGTGTTATTGCCACCAATGCAGCTCCAAATTTTTCGAATTTTGGCAAGCTTTCGTTTAGCGCATGCAATTCGATATTGCAGTAAGGGCACCATGCGCCCCGATAAAACACCAGTATCACTGGCCCCTTCTTAAGGAGATTGCTCATTTTTACTGTTTTACCATGAGCGTTTTTCAAGGCAAAATCTGGTGCCGTTTCTCCTATCTTCAAACCTGGACTTGGCAATTTTTCTGCCAAATCTTCTGCTGCTTTGGTCATGACTTCCAAATCTTGCGGCTCGACTTTAATTGCTTCTTTTCCGGTAAAGAGCTGCACGTCCAGCGCTTTAACGCGTTCAGTAATGTTTGGCAGTGGCACATCGCTCTCCAATGCATTAGTTAGTGATGGCATCATCAAACTGGCTACTGCACAACCAATAGTGAAACTGTAAGCATATTTTGTTTTGTAACCCATTTAGTGTTCCTCATTAAATTTTTAGCAACGCTTCCATTGTCCTGAATATCAATTTAGCCCTTCTCACACGCCTATCTTTTTTTAGAAATCGGCACGTACTAGCGGCGATGAGTTAATAAATATTTAGCCCCATAAATTCTGTATTTTCTTTAATGAATACCCCCCTCCATTACCAGTCCAAAATCTGATGTTGGTTGGAATTACCCATCGAGCCTTTTCGTGCTCCATCTTAGGCAGTATCAAAAACTCCGATTCTCTTGTGCACTCGCCTTCATTTAACCCATTTTTCCATGCCTTCATCATGTTTGTTTTTCCGTCGATAGTCAACCGGTCGGTCAAATTATTACAAAAATAAAATATCTTCGTATTATCTTTAGAGGGCAATTCCTGATTTTTTGCTAATACGGATATTTGCCATTACAGGCAGCAATTGACGAATTAACTCAGGGTTATTTTGGTTTTTCGCCAACAGCAATACGCCTTCGAAATAAGCTAGCATGGCTTGTGCTGTAGTATCTACATCAATTTCTTGCAGAAGCTCACCTGTCTCCTGTGCCGCTTGTAATACCCCACCTATCAGTTTTTGAAAACTGACAAAAATTTGCTGGATTTTTTCACGGATTTTCTCATCTTGTGTAGAAAGCTCATTCGCTAAATTGCCAAAGGGGCAGCCAAGCACAAATCCCGTTTGAGTATTTACTAGCTTTTGAATCTGATATGCCATGTCTTCAAATCGTGCTAGGCGTGCGAGCAGGGGTACTTTTCCAGAAAACGCTACATCAATATTTTCTTTTAGATCAATAAACTGCGCATCCAAAACCGCCAATGTAAGCGCCTGCTTACTGGGGTAGAAATGATAGAAGCTGCCTTTCTTAACGCCGGCATGTTCGCAAATAGCAGCAACACCAACATCGGCGTAGCTGCGTGAAAAAATCAGTTCACGCGCGGAATCGAGAATGCGTTGCTGAGTGTCTACAGTTGGTTGCATGGGGTCTATTTTCAGTTGACCGGTTGGTTTAGTCAATCAATATTTTCTAACTGTGGTTAGCTCGCTTTGTATCGGGTGGCCCCAGCCAACACCCCACAACCAGGCCGGAGAATGTTAGGCTTGCGCCTGCTCATTTTTCACATTTTTTCACCTTTCATTACCGCTGGAGAAACTAATGCTCTTGAAACTATCCGCCACACTTGTCGGACTTTGTCTGTCCCTGTCTGTATACGCCGCTAACCCCAAAGTCGAAATCAAAACCAATTTGGGCAGCATGACTGTGGAGCTCTATCCGGAGCAAGCACCCAAGACTGTCGATAATTTTTTGAAATACGCGAACAGCGGTTTCTATAAAGGCACGACTTTTCATCGGGTCATTGAATCTTTCATGATTCAAGGTGGTGGTTATGACGCCAACTTACGCGAAAAGGAAACCAAACCCCCGGTGCGTAACGAAGCCGATAACGGCCTAAAAAATGAGGCCTACACCATCGCTATGGCGCGTACTGGCGACCCACACTCGGCAACTGCACAGTTTTTCATTAATACACGCGATAACGCTTTTCTGAATCACACTGCGCCCAATGCGCGCGGCTGGGGTTATACCGTTTTCGGCAAAGTCATCAAAGGCCAAGAGGTCGTGACCAAAATTGCGAAAGTACAAACCGGTCCAAAGGCTTTTCTTCCTTCCGATGTGCCGCAAGAAACCGTCACGATTGAGGACGTCAAAGTCTTGCCTTAAATCGACGGGGCCAGCAAATGCAGACGCTCTATTTCGTACGCCATGGCGAGGCGGATTACAACGTGCTGGATCGCGTCAACGCGCATCCGCACGTAACAAACAATCTGACCGTGACGGGACGCGAGCAAGCCGCGTGTTGCCGGCAGTCTCTGCTTGGAACCCCGATTGAGATTCTATATTGCTCGGAATTCCCGCGCACGCAGCAAACCGCCCAGATTATCAACGAACATTTTCGCGCACCCTTAATCACCGATGCGCGCATCAATGAAACCGGTGCTTTTGCTTTTGAAGGCAAACCCGTGCAGCAATGGCACGCCGCGAATGTGCCGGACCGCAGTCGCGCCATCATTCCCGGGTGCGAGCCCTTGGCTGCGATGAAACAACGTTTAGCGCAATTCCTCACCGCCTTGCGCAGTGTGCCGCAGCAACATATCACCGTAGTTTCACATGCAGAGCCGATCCAAATCATGCTCGGTATACTACAAGCGCAAGCCGATCTCGAAGCGCTGCAACGACC
>JAYVLG010000006.1:0-5227 GCA_043759595.1 Sulfurirhabdus sp.
TAGGTGCCAAAATGAACACTGTAGTCACACCTCCCACCGCCATCTTCGATGAGCTAGCCAGAGCTTGCCCTGTCGCAGTATTAAACACGACTTGTATCATTACAGTCGTCTTAGACTTACAGAATTTGCTCGGCAAAAACTTCACACAGCTGCCAGACGGCAAAATTAAAAAAACATCTGCAGTGGCAATTTCACGCGGCATCGCCTGCCAGTTTTATGTCCCTGATATTGAAACCATGCAAAAAGTTCTGCTCATTGTTAGTGAAAATCCTCATGCCGCTATTATCAATTCTTGCTGGAAGCACGCGGCAATTGGCGAACGATTTGTCTTTTTATCTAAAAAGACGCTTCAAGACAGAGGGTTGGAGCCGGAAGCTGTAACAACTGCCGATGGCATGAAGGCATTTGCTCGTTTAAAAATTCACGCTAAATCATCATCTTGGCAGCTCCTCGACCGTGATGTGGATAGTCACACGCCAGAGCGGGCGAGCAAGCAGTCCTTTGCTGACTGGAAACAGGACCTAGACAAGATTTTGCCTGGAATTGCGAAAGTAAGGATGCTGCGTGCGTATTCATCTTCTTCTCGTGTGTTACAGGCTGATAACACTTTAGTTGGTGGCGGCAATAGTCATGTCTGGATCATGGTAAAAGATGCTGCGGACGCAGAACGGACCCGCACAGCTATCACTGCACGCAGTCTTGAATTTGGACCAGCATGGACTAAGCCGCGTATATCAAAATCTACTGGCCAGGAGTGCGGGCGTGGACTGGCAACCATCGTGGATGCTTCAGTATGGACCGTGGGGCGTCTAGTCTTTGTTGGTAGTCCAACATGTTCATCTGGCTTAACTATCACTGCGCAGCGACTGGAGATTATTGAAGGCGAGGACGATACGCTTGATACATCTAAGTCAGTTATAAGCTGTTTAAATACGTTTCGCGCATCGACGAAACAGGGTGTCCCAATGCGGCTATCTCGTGACAGCAAAGGGTATAGCTCGGAAATTTACAACTTGAAGTGGAATACAGAGCTAGAGATGGAGGATGGCGGAATTAAAACCGTTGAAGGATTGGCGCAGTCATACACTGCGAAGATTCGCTGCCAAACTCCGTTCCGTGCATCCATGTCGATGGCTGCCTTTCTAGTGTTCAATGACAAAGGGGAGCCGATGGTGTATGACAGCGGCACTAATACCAAACATTTTCTAGCCAAATCACTCATAGAGTCAACGGATGATAAGGACATTGATAGCTTGATCCGGGAGGTCGCATCACGTATTGGTAATTTAGTGGGCGATGACAACGTAAATGCTGTCTTTAATGATGAAGTGTTACGTACTGCATGGAACTCAACTTACTGCATCCAGACTAATAATAAAATTGCAGTCCTTAACAAAAATGACGAGCTTGTCGAATTGTCAATGTCAGATAATAAACAATTCGGATTTCGGCGAAGTTTTGGTAGCGTGTTTTACTCAGATATGCTGGATGAAGTCATTGCGGAAATGAGTTTAGCTCCAAAGGATGAGAATGAGTTGCGTAAAAATCTCATTTGGATCGAGCATGGCCCTTTCATGGAGTGCATCAAGCTGCTCAAACAAGCAAAATCATTGGACATAAAGGTGAATATGTTTTCAAAACGTGCGGCTCTGACAGTTTCTGATAATGTCGCAACGATAACTCTGCCGCATAATGTCTTATCAGCAAAATTATTGCTTGAGCCACACGTCATCAAGCAAGTAGAAGAGGACTATATTCAGCACTTCCCTGAGTTTCCAGCTTTGTTATCCTTGATATTACACGCTAGATTCGCTAGTGACCGTCGACATGCCTTCGTATGGCTGCATTCTGCATCTGCGTGGGGTAAGGGATTTATGGTTGCTATCTTCACACAGTTAGGGCTGGTCGTAGAGCTATCATCCGCCGAGATTGAGAAGGCGGTGGCCGGTGGACCGGTGGGGGTGTCAGCGACCGACACGTTACGTGCATGGATTCTGTTCGTCGATGAATTCAAATCAGCGTCGAGCGAGTTAAAGCAACTTAATTCACAGATGATCATCTCACCAAAAAATCAATTGCGTTGCAAGGTGCAGCTTTACGCAAAAATTTTCGTCAGTGTAGAAAATGTCCGTTCGCTTGTTGGTAATGGTGTTGAATCCCAATTTAACAACCGATTCGCTTATGTATCACCATGTACCCGTGATCAAAAATTGGAGGATCGCTCACTGTATATATCACTAGGTAAGACAGTTTATTTAGGAGCTATGGTAAGCCACGTTGCTAACTATTTAAACGGAGAGGTTGCCCGAATGCGTGGTATGGGGGAAATAGAATCATCAAAGTTGGCTGATAACTTCATTGCTAAATATCAATCAGAGCGGCGCCTGAATGCGACCTTCGGTAACCTCGACGACGCCGTTAACGACATGGCTGATGAAATCCGCACATGTCTGATTGAGTATGCGAACTGGTATAAACAAGGGCATGACGATCAGTCCGCTCCAGATATTGTTAAAGGCATAGGCCTTACCCTGCTAAATACACTCAAACGAAATAGCCAGGTTGGTTATATTTGTGAAGGTGACAATAGCAAGCGCCGCCTCAAGGGCATTGTGCTTGGCAATTCGGTGTCGTTTATTAAAGACTACATAGCTCTGTTAGGCGATCATAGTATCGTCAGCAAGATGCAGTATAAAGCCGATGAGATTGCCGGGAAGCTGCATATGCGCAAAGAACATTACAGAGGAAAGGTACGTGTATACGATTCTGAAGATGAAGGTGCCAAGCACACTGCAAACAAACACGGCATTGTCGTGTTCTTTCCAGATAGCCCCACTCACACTCAGCGCCCAGAGCAGACAAACATAGCGGGTAGTCAGATCCAGAAACCCGAGTTTGGCTTCAAAGCAAACCCTGGAGAACTTCATTGATTCAGTTACTGCACCCTCACTGCTCCTTGCAGGTGGTACAGCTACAACCTACGCTGTATATGGCTTTTTTAACTACTGCTCCACTGCTCCACCATTTTTTAAATTTTCAATAAAACTAAATACTAAATAGAAACAGAGCCGGCCAGTAACGTTTGCAAACACAAAAAACGAAAAACCAATGGAGCAGTGGAGCAGTGAAGCAGTTGTTTCTTCAACTTGAATAAGAGGGAAACCTCGCCCAATAGTATTTTTTCTTGAAAGGAAATTAAAATGGTAAATGTAATTGAAGGCAGAAAAGAAATAAATGTTTACGCAGGGCAGGACGGGCATGTCTGCATCACTCAAGATGACTGGAGATTAGAAGAAATGCTGATTATTCTCCATCCAAACGACATCCCTGAGCTCATCGACTACCTAAAAGTAGCCCAGGCCGAGGCAAACAAGATTCGGGATGCAATCAAAGTGGCTGAGAGTGAAAACTAATCTACTCTACCCCCAAGGCCTTAAACACTGCGTCTACTGGGTCGGAGTAAAAGCTGGTCTGGAATTTAGCGAACAGTTCACCGGGTACCGTTGGAATATCTGTCACACTCGACATCGGCAGAAGAATACGTTTGGCACCGGCGTCGAATGCAACTTGCAAACTTTCAGCCAGGTTGCGTGCCTGAGTGATCGTCCCACCAAGCGTCATATCCCCCATCACGACCATCTGGGACTGCACTGGTTTTGTTAATGTTGCTGAACAGAGCGCAATCAGGCTCGCCAAAGTCAGCGCCTCAGGAGCACCAGAATTCTGTAGCTCCACCAAATGTAGATGGTAATCGTGTTCTCCGGGTTTGATCGCCCCGCTCACGCGTGATGCATTGGCCTTGAAGTAATCAAATGCAACTTTGGAATGTTCACGGAAACTATTTCCGGTGACTGATACCTTGCCATTTCCGGCGATAGATTGGATCTCCAACCTGTATACGCCCGGCATACCGTTCTCGCCGATGCTGATGGTGTGCAATGTTCCCGGATTTGGTCTGCCATCAGGGATGAGCGAACCACCACCTTGTTCCGGCACAGAGATGAATCGTTCCTGCCCATCTTCCAAATCAATGTAACTGAAATGGACGTCATAGAATTCCATACCGCCGATTTTCTTGAGCTGTTCTTTTACACGTCGTCTTGTTTCAAGGGCATATTCCAACGCACGGCGCACACTCTCCTTGCCGTATTCACCGTCAGGGCACGTCAGCTTGAGGAGCCCTGAGACAGTGCGGCGCACCGCTATCGTATCGCGCTGGTTCAGGTTATTGCCCAGCTTGAACCACTTATCAATGGCGTCGGCAAAGCTGCGCTTACGCATCTCACGTAACCACTCGGCTAAGTAGTCCACAATCATGCCGTACTGGTTGGTGAAGAACTCAGGACGCATCTTGGGTATCTCCCATCCCGGTACATAAGCGTGGAAGCGGTCAAAGAAAGCGGCGTCGATCATCGCCTCTGGAAATGGTGCCAGCAAATGGCTGGTCTTCACCATCTGCTCGACTGACTGGTTGATGTTACCCACAAACACCATTGAAGCATTGGCATTGATCGACTCGCGACCACGCGAGAACGACCCGCTTGCCATGTAATCCTTCATAATCTGCACGCCGTCTTGTTCTTTGAAATTGATGCCCGCCACTTCATCAAAGGCGACCACATCCCATAGTCCGACCAAGCCAATCTTGCGAGAACCCATGTTGTAAAACAAGTTGGCAACTGTGGTCTGTCCGCCGGAAACAAGAATGCTATTCGGGCTGATTTCCTTGTAGATATGACTCTTGCCGGTGCCGCGCGGCCCAAGTTCGCATAGATTGTAATTGTTCTCAACCAGTGGAATCATGCGCGCCAGCAAGTGCCACTTCACTCGTTGAGTGAAACAGGACGGCTCCATCCCGGTCGAACGAATCAGCCCATCGATCCACTGCTCTTCAGTGAAACCTTTGCGCGATTTGAACAGCTCATCCATATCCATATTGGGCATCTGGATCGGCTTCAAATCAGACACCGAAAATGGTGAGCCCTTCTGGTTCTCCTCAAAACGGTACTGCAAGGTCACGATGCACCATATCCCACCGACCAGCAGTTTCTCAAAATTACGCACGATAGAATCGGGAATCTCCGCATCCTTGATCGCCAAGTTGGAAAGTAACGCATCATAGGTATCGCGCTTCTCATTCAGCTTGACCGTTACCTTGTCGATCACCTTGTAGCTACCGCTCTCGCGGATTTTCGACTTTATCTTTTCCGCTTCATCCGGGCGTACA
>JAYVLG010000007.1:0-33293 GCA_043759595.1 Sulfurirhabdus sp.
CCAGTAAAATTCTTACGCTTCGTTTCACTCACAACCTGCTCCTCTTTACAGCAGGTTACCATCTTAATTCAATGTCCGAAAATTGGGGTCCACTATACATCTTTTTTTAAGGTCAACCCGAGGTCTGTCTTTGTTATTTTTAAAGGCATCGAAGCTTCGCCTTTCAAATCGTTGGTAAAACTGTCACCTTGGGTATTATATAATTCAACTATTTCAATATTATCCGGGAAAATGCCTGCGGTTTGTGCACGGGAATTTCGCCAGTATCTGTAATAACTAGGATCGTAAAATTGTTGCCGTAGTTCATCCCATTTGCTAGCAGCAATGGCAAATTTCTGGAAGTCTGAACTGAGTTGGATAATGGTTTCTGATATTTCCTGCTGGGCAGATTTTTTATTTTTGATTGATGTTTCTTCATTAAGTGATTGTATTTCGTACCGCATCAGAATGGCTATGAAGGTAATAAATATACCTACGATCACAAAAAATGCGAATGCATAATGTCTTATGGATAAGGGGAGAAAACGGGCTTTAAAATTAAGAGGTAACAACTGTTAGCGCCTTATTTGTAATGAACGTAATGATTTTGTTACTACATCATTCAATTCAAATTCTGCCTGGTCGCTAAAAAAATGGTTGGCGTCATTTATTACAGTAATGGATGCGCCGCTCTCTTTGATCCGGTCTGGCCAATCTTTCATCATGCGGTCGTCTTTGTCGCCTAAAATGACTTCAATGGGTTTTTTGCTGGTCCTGATTGAGTTTAAAACAACATTACGCTAGTACCCAAAAAAGGATAAATAGCTTTCTGGTGTGGCCATATATTTATCACAGAACGAAATTTTATACGGAGCAAGCGTTTTTACGTTGTTTTTAAGATTTTGTTTAGCAAACACAACCATCTTTTGCCGGTCTTGAGCAGCGCGGGGAAAGTCCTCATCTGTCAGGCTTATCAATATTCCTTTTTTTACAGCCGGATCAGGATTTTCATTTAAGTAAGACAGAATGGCATTGTCTGCCCGACTATGGCCTATCAAGACAATATTCTTCTGATTTTTGGAAATGAGCCATTCAACCCACAGGGATATTTCTCTTCTATCGTCGTCCATTGTGTGTTTGTGAATGGCTTCACAGCCCAAACTTTGAGCGCGTTTGGTTATACCGAGCGTTAAGGTAGGAGAAAGTGTGGTGTAACCACTGTTGGCCAATTCATCGGCCAGCAGGCGTATAGTTGGTGATTCACGTGTTTGCAGGAATCCGTGAATCAGAATGACGGCCGGAAAACCTGCTTTACCTTCGCGGTAATCAGCCGTTGCAATAATTTTGGATGTAATATTGAAATCTACGATCTGCGATCTGGAAATACTTGGGATGAGACACAGTCCAGCGAACAGGAGCAGCAGGTAAACATTAAATTTGATGTTGATCAATATCAGCTCCTTAATATAGGGTATTTATATTATGTCGGGAAGCCAATTGAAATAGTTATATTTATAAAGTGATTTTGCCCTTACGCGCCCATGAGATCAAGCTATTCCTTACATATATTTTTGCTGGCCAGTATTGTTATTATTTCTGCCTGGTCCGGTATGGTTCCGCACGACCGCCTGACTTGGTATCTGGAAGTGATACCGGTATTTCTTGGCCTTCTAGTCATGAGCATTACTTACCCGCGATTCAGATTGACCGATCTTGCATATCAGTTGATATGGTTACATGCGGTTGTGCTTTTGGTTGGCGGGCATTATACCTATGCGGAAATGCCCTTATTTAACTGGCTGCGAGATACCTATGCGCTCGATAGAAATTACTATGATCGGGTAGGCCATTTTTTTCAGGGATTTGTGCCAGCCATCATCGCCAGAGAAATCTTATTACGCAATTCTCCTTTGAAAAAGGGGAAATGGTTGATTTTTATTGTTATAAGCATCTGTCTGGCAATCAGTGCGTTTTACGAATTGATTGAATGGCGCGTGGCAGTGGCAACAGGGGAAGCTGCAGTCGCATTTCTTGCAACACAGGGGGATGTATGGGACACCCAGTGGGATATGTTTTTAGCCTTGACTGGTGCAGTCACTTCATTGCTGGTATTGAGTCGCTGGCATGATCGGCAACTGGAGGCATTTCTCTATAAAAAACCATAGTGAGTTGATCATTAGAAGCGCATATAGATTAGACGCTGCAGAAGGTATTATGCGTCGCTATCGTGGTAAAATGGCCAATTTACATATTTAGCCGCTTCAATGCACGATCTGGATTCCATTTTCTCTGAGCAAGGCCCGCTGGCACAGTCTATTGGTGGCTATCGGTTACGTAGCCAGCAATTGGAGATGGCACATGCAGTATCAGAAGCAATCAAGAAAAATGAAATACTGATTGCTGAGGCAGGTACGGGCACGGGGAAAACGCTGGCGTATCTGGTTCCAGCACTGCTTTCCGGCGGCAAAGTGATCCTTTCTACCGGCACCAAAACACTTCAGGACCAGCTTTTCAATCGGGATATCCCTGCTGTTCGCGCTGCGCTCAAAGCGCCAGTGACGGTGACCATGCTTAAGGGACGCGCAAATTACGTGTGCCATTACCATCTGGAGCGTTCAGTCAGTGAAGGACGTTTCATGAATCGTGATGACGTGAAATATCTTCCCATGATCCAGAGTTATGCGCGTACCAGCACCACAGGCGACAAAGGTGGTCTGAATGATGTCCCGGAGAGTGCCAGTATCTGGCCGTTTGTTACGTCTACCCGGGATAACTGTCTGGGTCAGGAGTGCCCGTATCATAAAGAGTGTTTTGTGCTGGAGGCTCGTAAAAAAGCGCAGGATGCTGACGTAGTAGTAGTGAACCACCATTTGTTTTTTGCTGACGTGATGCTACGCGACGAAGGTGTCGCGGAGTTGCTGCCTGCCTGCAATACCGTTATTTTTGACGAAGCACACCAACTACCTGAAACGGCCAGCCTTTTTTTTGGTGAAAGTATTTCCACCAGCCAGTTGCTGGAACTGGCGCGAGATGTTCGAGCGGAAGCTATTGTTTCCGCTAAAGATTTTTCAGCGTTGCCGGATGCTGCCGGAAAAATGGATAAAGCCGCTCGGGATTTACGGCTAGTCGTAAAAGAAGACAGCGGGCGTTTTGCCATGCAGGTCATTTCGCGTTATTCAGGTTTTGATGAAGCACTGAAATCCCTGGTTGAAAAACTGGCTGAGCTTCTGGAATTACTGAAAACCCAGGCTGAACGAAGCCCTGGACTTGAAAACTGCTGGCAGCGCGGGTTGCTTTTGCAAGGGAAAATAAAGCACTGGCAGGAAGATACCGAAAATGGTTATGTGCGTTGGGTAGAGGCATTTACCCATTCCATTCAACTGAACGCCACCCCCTTATCGATAGCAGAAATTTTCCAGAAACAGATAGATGGCAATGCACGCTCTTGGATTTTTACATCTGCCACGTTAGCAGTTAAAAAAGATTTTGGTCATTACCAGGGTGAAATGGGATTGATAGGTGCTACTACCGGTTGCTGGGATAGCCCGTTCGACTATGAAAATCAGGCTGTGCTTTATGTTCCTCAGGGTTTGCCAGAACCTAATACACGCGATTATACAAAATCGGTTATAGAAGCCGCCTTGCCTATTATCAGGGCAAGTAAAGGCCGCGCTTTTTGTTTGTTCACTTCTCTGCGCGCAATGAAAGAAGCTCATGAACAATTGAAAGAAGCCTTTGAGGCAGAAGGTTTGGCTTATCCTTTGTTGATGCAGGGTGAAGGGTCGCGCACAGAACTGCTGGACAGATTCAGAAGACTGGGTAATGCAGTTTTGCTGGGTAGTCAGAGTTTTTGGGAAGGGGTGGACGTACGAGGTGAAGCACTATCACTGGTCATCATAGACAAACTGCCGTTTGCCCCGCCGGATGACCCCGTGCTATCTGCGCGTATTGAGCAGATAAACCGGGAAGGCCGAAATGCTTTTATGGAATACCAGCTTCCCCGAACGGTGATTACCCTGAAACAGGGAGCGGGACGCCTGATACGCGACGAAACAGACAGGGGCGTGCTGATGATCTGTGATCCCAGATTACTAACCAAATCCTACGGTAAACGAATCTGGCAAAGTTTGCCACCTATGAAACGAACGCGGGTGCTAACCGAGGTAACTGATTTTTTTGTAGTGCAGAATGATACTTTAACGCCTGTTTAATATTTGAATTGGTCGTTGAATTTTTTGTTTGGTGATCGCATATGTATGTACGTATTTTTTGTCGTTTAGATTCTGACATTTAATTTGGTTATGTTGCGAGTAAATTTGCATTAATCATTGCTTCAACTGCGCTTGCAAGCTGAATACTTTATAATACCGAATATGTTAAAAATACTGGCTTTAGATACTTCAACTGAATATTGTTCGCTTGCTTTAAGTTTGGGAAATGAAATATTGACCAGGGAGATACTCGCTGGTCAGCGTCATTCTGAGCTGATTTTACCTTTGTTGCAGGGAATGCTGGATGAAGCTGATATCACGCTTAACGAATTAGATGGTATTGCATTTGGTTCTGGCCCAGGATCTTTCACCGGGTTACGCATTGGGTGTGGCGTTGCGCAAGGGCTTGCTTTTGGTGCTGATTTGCCGGTAGTGGGTATTTGTACATTGGAGGCGTTAGCGGAAGGCAGTAATGATTCAAAAGTCATTAGCTGCCTGGACGCGCGTATGGGTGAAATTTATCACGCGATCTATGAAAAATCTGACGGTGAGTGGAAAACTTTAAGTGAACCAGGTCTTTATTCTCCGCAAGATGCCCCACATATAGATGGAAATAAATGGACCGGTTGTGGCAGTGGATTTTCTGCATATGGTGATGCATTGCAGTTACGTTATGGGAATCAGCTTAAAGCGGTTTTTGGGGATGTGTTCCCCCATGCGCGCCATATTGCCAGTTTGGCGATTCCGGTTTTTCAGCAAGGTAAGGCTGTTCCAGCCTGCCAGGCTGCACCGCTTTATATACGAGATAAAGTAGCCTTGAAGACGAGTGAACGATGAGTGCTGTTTTAAATAATGCCCCTTCATTCCGGCCTATGTGTCTTGATGATCTGGAGAAAGTCATGGCATCGGAATTGAAAATTTATTCCCATCCCTGGACGTTTGGTAATTTCCGGGATTCTCTAAACGCCGGCTATAGTTGCTGGATTTATGAATACGGGGAAAGCCTGATCGGGTATGGGCTGGTCATGCTGGCCGCTGGAGAAGCACATTTGCTCAACGTAGGCATTTCTAAAGAATGGCAACGACAGGGCATGGGCAGAAAATTGATGCAACATTTGATTAAAGTGTCACGTGAATATCAGGCGGAATTCATGTTTCTGGAAGTGCGACCCAGTAATATCCCCGCAATCAGGCTTTATGAAGACATCGGCTTTAATGAAATGGCAATCCGCAAAAACTATTATCCAGCGTATGGTGGCAGAGAAGACGCTGTATTGATGGGCATGACTTTGTGAGCGCAATGCGTGAGATTTATCTGAAGGAAATGGGTTTGTGGCCCGTTTGGCGCTTGCGCAGTGCTGCGCCACAACCAGAAGCAGATTCGGCAAACCCGGTTGAGGTTGCTAAAGATCTGAGGCCAGTTGCCTTTCAGGATATTGGAGATCGAAGTGCAGTAATCCACCAAATGGACTGGCAGATGCTTAGACAAAGCGTTGCTGAGTGCAGGGCATGTAATTTGTCTGAATTTCGTCAGAAAACTGTTTTTGGTGTCGGTGATCAATCAGCTGACTGGCTTTTGGTTGGTGAAGCGCCAGGTACTGAAGAAGATGCCAGAGGAGAGCCTTTTGTCGGGGCATCTGGTCAATTGCTGGATAATATGCTGAGAAGCATTAAACTGAACCGAAGAAAAAATGTGTATATCACCAATGTGATGAAATGCCACCCCATTGGTAATCACGACCCGAAAGCAGATGAAGCTACTGCTTGTGAGCCTTACCTTAAACGGCAAATCGCCTTGATTCAGCCAAAATTGATTGTGGCGCTGGGTGCTGTGGCAGCACATCGTTTACTGAATACGGATGAGAGCATTGCCAATCTGCGAGGTACACTGCACACATGTAATGGCATTCCTTTAATTGTGACGTATCATCCGGCCTATTTGCTGCGTAGTCCGCAGGACAAGGCAAAGGTGTGGGATGATTTATGTTTTGCTGTAAAAACGATGAATGGCTTGATCTCAGTACAAGATACTGAATTTAATTAATGGTTTAATTGGAGAATGCTATGCGCAAAAGCTTGTTTTATGTTGTGCTGATGATGGTAAGTTTGACTTTAAGTGGATGTGGTTACAATACTTTTCAGACTAGCGATGAACAGGTCAAGGCAAGCTGGGCGGAAGTGCTGAACCAGTATCAGAGAAGAGCTGATCTGGTGCCAAATCTGGTTAATGTCGTCAAAGGTTATGCGAGCCATGAAAAAGACGTGTTTATCCAGGTGACTGAAGCAAGAGCAAAAGTAGGTTCTATTCAGGCTACACCGGAGCTGATTAATGACGAGCAGGCTTTTGCCAAGTTTCAGGCAGCGCAAGGTGAATTAACTTCCTCGCTATCACGCCTCATGCTGGTTGCTGAAAACTACCCTCAGCTAAAGGCGGATGGCTTGTTCCGGGATTTGCAGGCACAGCTTGAAGGCACTGAAAACCGGATTACAGTCGCACGTAACCGCTACATTAAATCAGTTCAGGAATATAACGTGACTGTTCGTTCATTCCCAAGCAACCTGACAGCCATGGTATTTGGTTATAAAACCAAGCCTTCCTTTACTGTAGAAAATGAAAAGGAAATTTCCAAGGCGCCCAAAGTGGACTTTGGCGCGCCATCCGGCGCACCGGCTGCAGCGGGTAGCCAGTAATCAAATCAGAGCGAAATAACATGCTTGGCGCGTCTGCAATGTTCCGGTGGCTGATTGCTTGTGTGCTGTTGCTGGCATTCGGTTTTGCTTCGGCGGAAGTTCCTGTTCCGCCGTTGCAAAAGCGCGTCACTGATTTGACTGGAACACTGACGCCATCGCAACAAAGTAAACTGGAGCAGGAGTTAGCCAGTTTTGAGGCACAAAAAGGCAGCCAGATTGCGGTACTGATTATCCCCACAACAGAACCTGAAACAATCGAGCAATACGCAATCCGGGTTGCAGATAAATGGAAGCTTGGCAGAAAGGGCGTGGATGATGGCGCGCTATTACTGGTTGCCAAGGACGATCATGCTTTGCGTATAGAAGTAGGATATGGGCTGGAAGGTGTGATTCCTGATGCAATTGCGAAGCGTGTAATTAGTGAAATCATGCTGCCTTATTTCAAACAGAATGATTATTTTGGGGGAATTGATGCGGGGGTAACTCGCATCGTTCGCCTAGTGGATGGCGAACCTTTACCCCCTCCGCGCAAGAAGGATGTGTCCTGGTCCAGTTTTGAAGATTTTCTTCCCGTGGCTTTTATGGTGATTGTTGTTGGAGCGGGCATTTTGCGCTCAATTTTTGGACGTTTTTTTGGGGCAACCATAGTTGGCAGCATCGTAGCTGTCATATTCTGGATGGTCATAGGGTCCATTATTGGCTCTGTGATTGCAGGTATTCTCGCATTTGTGTTCTCGTTAGGTGGCGGACGGAGCAGCGGCGGTAATTGGCCTGGAGGTGGTTTTGGAGGCGGTGGCTTTGGAGGAGGGGGTGGCGGATTCAGCGGAGGCGGTGGCGGCTTCGGTGGGGGCGGTGCTTCGGGTAAATGGCGGGAAGCGTTGAGCCTAAGGTTGTATCCAGTAATGACGGCCCCTGAAATAAGGCTGGTGAAACCATGAATCTTGTGCGCATCATCAAGCATCTGCTGACAGATCGCTGGGCGGTTCGCCGCGCTTTTCCCGCACACGCTATGCAGGCAATTGAAGACGCAATTCGACAGGCTGAAGCGACCCATCACGGCCAAATTCGCTTTGCGGTAGAAGCCTCTCTCGACATTTTTCCTTTATTAAAAGGTCAAACTGCACGCGAGCGATCAATTGAAGTTTTCTCTCAAATGCGTGTTTGGGATACCGCTCAAAATAACGGTATTTTGATTTATTTGCTATTTGCCGATCACGATTTTGAAATAGTTGCTGACAGGGGCATACACGCGCATGTCGGTCATGAAGGGTGGGAAGTCATTTGCCAGAAGATGGAACTGGCATTCAAGCAAAAGCAATTTGAATCAGGAGTGATTACGGGGATTAAAGCGGTCAGCGAGCACCTGATGAAACATTATCCAGGGAAAGGTGCGGATGCTAATGAGTTATCAGATACGCCGGTTCAGTTGTAACCGATGAAAAAAAAGCGGTCCAAAGGGCCGCTTTAATATGCATGCAACAGGTATTAACCTATCCAGGCGTGCTCCATGACGTCCAAACGCAGGTCTTGAGAGAATTTCTCTCCGCTGGATTCTACAGACAGCGTAACAACGCGGATGCCTGGTGTAGGGAATGAGATTTCATGCGTAAAGGTACCTGGCAAACCAACAGTTTTTTCTGCAATCACTTTACCTGTCACATCCGCAATCTTGCAATTAGCTGTACCAGCCCCGTCAAGTAACACCTGAATACGGAAATTTTCATTGGCGCATCGGCGATACACTTCTGGATCGCGGTTGGCATTGTATTGTAGGTTATTCATTTTTATAAGTTTAACCAGCTTCTTCATATTAGCATTCCATTATCTTGTGAAGTTGAGTAAAATGATCGGGTATTATTAAGGCAATCAATGCATTTTAGTTGGTTTAATCTGAGTAGTCTAGTCGGGAATTAATCACCATCATATGGATCACACAAATTTAATACAAGTTTTTGATAGCGTAGACGAGCAGACTCGGGACCTTGAACGTATTCTCTCATCAAGAGGTTCATTGCCATTGCTTGAGACAGTAGATCATGCGATTGGATTGATCAGGCAAATGATCATTGCTTACATCGAAGATTTGGGCGAGAAAAATTTGCCGGCAGAAACTGACGAGGTTCTCGATGTGTTCAAGATTCTGGTGAAGGGTGATCCTAGCTGGAATACGATTCGTGACAATATTCGCGAACTTGTCTATTACAAAAACTGCATCGCTATGGACCGTAATGATGCACTGCCTCCAGTGCCTGAAAAAATGGCTGTTCGCACATTAAGACATCTTTTCCTGTTCATGAAAACCCGTTGCATGCGAGAGGGGCGATTAGGGGATTAAATTTCTCTTTGTGCGTGCGTTAAATGCTGATTAATTTACTTACGCATGCCAGCCCGGTCATTTACTTTTGCCTTTGTGTTGCCAATCAGAAGGATATGAAATGAAGAAGTTATTGAATCGTTTACGCGGTGTAGAGCGCGATATTCTCCAGCAACCGGATGAGTCCAATGCACCTTATTACGAAGCGCAAGCAAACGAGGTGGAGATTTTTGAAGCCGCTTTTAGAAAACGCTTGCCAGTAATGCTGAAGGGGCCAACAGGCTGTGGAAAAACGCGATTTCTGGAATACATGGCGCATCGATTGCATCGTCCTTTGGTGACCGTATCCTGCCACGAAGATTTGACCAGCTCAGATCTGGTAGGACGTTTTTTGCTGGAGGGTGAACAAACCGTATGGCAGGACGGACCTTTGACTCGAGCAGTTAAAGCGGGCGCAATCTGTTATCTGGATGAAATTGTTGAAGCACGCACCGATAGTACGGTCATTATCCATCCTCTCACTGATCATCGCCGACAATTACCGCTGGAAAAGCGGGGAATGGAGATCGAAGCCCATGAGGACTTCATGCTGGTGATTTCTTATAATCCGGGCTACCAAACCGTATTGAAAGATTTAAAGCCATCAACCAAACAGCGTTTTATCGGGATTAATTTTGATTATCCCAATGAAGAAATTGAACGGAAGATTTTGCGTAGCGAAGTGCCCGAACTACCTGAAGAATTAGCCCATAAACTGGTTGCCGCCGGGCGCAAGGCGCGAACCTTGAAAGATCATGGTCTGGAAGAGGCAACTTCTACACGTGCTTTGGTTTATGCGGCAAACATGATAAGTGCCGGTATCCTGCCAATTGAGGCTTGTCGTGCCGCGATGGTCAATCCGATAACGGATGATCCGGAACTGGCGGAAGCATTAATGGAAATTTTCCGCGCGCATTTTGAGTAACCAATATTACTGCGAATAACGAAATACTGAGCGCCATCCAGCAAACACTTCATGAGCTGGCTGAAATCAGCTTTGTGGCACATCGTGACACGACTGAAGCTCTGCCAATTATTGAGGCACAGGGTGCAGAAGTCACATTAGCCTGGGTAAAAGCATGTAAGGCTATGTTTTTACATGATCGTGATGCAGGCAAGGCCTTTATCAGAGGTAGTGCGCTTGCTGTAAAGGCCTGTGGAGATGTGCTGTTCTGGACCGAGCAGGCC
Source organism: Sulfurirhabdus sp. (assembly GCA_043759595.1). Taxonomy (GTDB): domain Bacteria; phylum Pseudomonadota; class Gammaproteobacteria; order Burkholderiales; family SMCO01; genus Sulfurirhabdus. The sequence goes on from JAYVLG010000007.1 coordinate 10,423, forward strand.
CTGAAATTTACTCAATGGAGAGCTTCCTGGAAAGCGGTGGATGGCTTTATGCTAAACCTTCCCGATGCTTGTGAATTACTTGGTAAGGAAGGTGAAGCGCGCTGGGTGGAAATCGGATTAAGGTGGTGTGAGCGGCACCTTGATAGTGGTGGCATTTATTTCCGTACACCCATAAAGGAACTCGCCAGCAATCTTGGTGTAAAAGGGCTGGAAGAACTGCTGGAACCTGCGGAAGATTTGTTTTCAACCCGAAGACTGGCATTAGGCACCTACTTGGGCGGCGCTATCCGTGTACGAAATTTGCTGGGTATAGAGGCAGTTGTGCCTTGGGCCAGGCGGGGTGCGGATATTCTTCAGGCAGGTCGTGTACGTGGAGAAGCTTTTTTTAAGCTGGAGTCTGAAGAAAGTATTGCCATACTGCTGGAAAGCTTGCCCGGGTTCCGCATGACAGATCATCAGCGGCTTTTACAATTGCTGATTGCAGCCTGGTTTGGCGAGTCTTTCGACTTGCTGGAGGGAAACTGGTCTCCAGACAAAGGTCGCGCATTTGTTGAAACGGATGGCGATTCCCTTTTTGTTCCGATTGCTATGCCTGATCGTAATGATGCGATTTTGAGCATTTTGCATACTGCCGGTCATCTGGTTTTTTATTCATACGAACGTCGCTATATCGAGGCGTTGTTTAAGGCGGCGGGTATGGCACATCCGCCACTGGATGCTGATCAACGGATTACCTGGCGTCCGCTATTTGCGGCTTATGGCGAAGATATGCTGAGATTTCAGCTGATATTCGATCTTTGTGAAGATTTGCGGGTTGACTGGCGTATTCAGCATATTGTGCCGAATTATCTTTCCCGCATGATCCGGGCAGCGGAAGAACATCCTTTGCCAAGGTCCGCCGCTGGTGAATACTTTCTACTGGCATTGCAAAGCTTGCATTACGCCCAATCGCTGGTTAAAGGCGATGCTTCGCTTCAGGTAAACAGCACTGAAACCCCTTTATTGCGGGAGTTGAAGCCATTACTGGATGATACGGCTACCATTGTTGATGCATTCCGCATTGCCAATCAGATCTATAGCAGCACTGCGCTACCCCCTGTGACACTGGATGAGCGGCAGCAAGCCTTCTTGCCTGGTCGTTCTCCTAATGCTGCACGCCCCGTATACCCGAGAGCTGAACTGGACCGTGCTGAGTTGGGCACCGGGCAGATTGATAAAGAGGATGTTGTAGCGCATGATGAAATCCGCCCTAATCCTGATCATCGGGAGATTCCTAAAGCGGCAGAAGGTGATGATCCGGATTTTGATATTCCCCCCGAAGAAACCAAGGGCTCAGGGGGGCGTGTGGGCGTGGGGATTCCTCAACCGGCTAAAGTCTATGGCTACGCCAAGGGGCATGGTTTAAGCGAGAAAGGCACACCCTATCAGGAATGGGATTACCGGGATGGGCGTTATAAGCGAAACTGGGCGTGGGTGCAGGAAAAAAAACTGGATGAAACTAACCTGGCAGAAGCGACACGTTTACTAGCCCAGTATGCACCTGCGTTAAAGCGTCTCAAACGTGCTATTCAGTCTCAAAAGCCAACCCGCATGGCGCCATTGCGTCGTCAGTTTGACGGAGATGAACTGGATCTGGAAGCGACTATGTCTTATATCGCTGAGAAACGGGCTGGAATGTCACCCAAGGCCAATATTTATCGACAGCGGGTGGTGCAACATAGAGATACTGCGGTGATATTGCTGGCTGATACTTCCACTTCGATTATGGCGCAACATCCGGACGGCGGCGGCAGGGTAGTGGATGGAATTCGTGCCGGATTATTGCTGTTTGCAGAGAGCATGGAAGAGGTGGGTGATCCTTATGCGATTGCCGGCTTTGCTTCCAAATATCGTGATAATGTCAGTTACTATCCGATCAAGGATTTTAATGAACCATTGTCTACGCCTATCCGCGCTACCATTGGTGGAATTTCTGGGCGGCTTGCCACGCGCATGGGTACAGCAATCAGGCACGCTGTAAAACGTTTTGATGATGCGCCAAGCCACCGCCGGTTGTTATTGATTTTGTCTGATGGGCGGCCTGCTGACTACGACGATGGTGGTGATGAGCGCTACCTGCATGAAGACACGCGTATGGCTGTTAAAGAGGCGGTAGATTCCGGCGTGCATCCATTCTGTATTACGCTGGATGCGTCGGGTAACAAATATTTGCCTCAGATATTCGGGCCTGGACATTATCTGGTTCTGGATCACATCAACGACCTCCCTAAAAAACTGCCGGAAGTCTATTTGAGATTAAGGCGATGACAGCTCACTGCATTGACACTACTGTGCCTGATTCAATGCTGTATGGTGTAACTAGTGAAAAAAATAAATAATGGAAAAGTTTAGCGAGAGCCCCACACAGCCCACTCAAAAAGCCACTTTTATCGGTGCCGCTACATATCGTCGTAAAATGTATGGCTCCAATCATCCGTTGGCTATCCCCAGAGTTTCGCTTACTTTTGATCTGATTAATGCCTACCATGCATTGACTCAGGATGAATATAAAATCGCCCGTAAAGCAGCTGATTATGAACTGGCCTGGTTTCATACGACTGACTATATTAATGCGATTAAACGAGCCGAGGTGCTGGGTCGCGTAAAAAATGAATATCGTCAGTTACATCAGCTGGGAACACTGGAAAACCCGTATTTTGAGAATTTTTTTACAATTCCGGCAACCGCAACCGGTGCCAGTGTTCAGGCAGCAGAAGAAGTGATCAATGGCCGAATCGGCTTTAATCCAGCTGGCGGCATGCATCATTCCCGGCCAGATAAGGCTCAAGGTTTCTGCTATTTTAATGATCCGGTACTGGGTATCACGCGTTTGCGTCAAGAAGGCTGGCGGGTGCTTTACATTGACATTGACGCTCATCATGGGGATGGGGTTGAAGAAGCTTTTATCAATGACCCTGAAGTACTGACATTGTCCTTGCATATGGATGCTGCCTACGCTTATCCGTTTAATGGTGGGCAATTGTCAGATAATGGAACCGCGTCAGGTGAGTACAGTACGATCAACGTGCCGTTACCTCGGGGTACACATGATGCAGAGTATCGTTTGGTGTTTGATGCTGTCTGGTATCCTGTACTGAAGAAATTCAAGCCGGATGCTATCGTATTGCAGGCTGGCACAGATATGCTGGCAGCTGACCCGCTGGGCAAATTCCAGATATCTACAGAGTGCTTTCTGGAGACAGTGGAAAAAATCATGCACTCAGCACCTCAGCACCCTGATGGTACGCCACGTTTACTTGTAACGGGAGGAGGGGGGTATCATCCACTGGTACTGGCGCGTGCATGGGCTGGGCTTTGGGCGCTGCTATCAGGGCGAAAGTTGCCCGTTGAAATTCCGCCTCAAGGTTCAGAATTACTCCGTGCTGTTGACTGGGATCTGGATGAAGATGAGGATTATTTTGAAAATCTGTTTGTTTCAAGATTGGATCATCCTCAGTTATATCCGGTTCGGGATGAAATAACAAAATTGATTGCGCATTTTCAACAACATCCATACTTTAATAATTGAGTCATCACCAAGGCAACAATACCTGGAAACCCAGGCGATACAGACAACCATATGAAAACAAATTTGATTCCCGGCTTCGCTACTCGCGAAGCAACAGAGCGGTATACCCAGACTTTTGGCAAAAATTGTGCAGAAGGTCATTACAGCGACTTTATCAATTTGCATCTGAAACTTTCTTCGATCGGGCTTGGTACATTTCCCGGTGCTGCAACCGATGAAGTAGATGCTCAATATGCAGAAATTATCAGCAAAGGGTTGCAAAACGGGATCAACGTGATCGACACGGGCGCCCATTACCGCTATGGGCGTTCTTTGGGTGCAGTTGGAATGGGGCTCAGGAAGGCATTTGAAGCCGGTGTCAGTCGGGAAGAGCTGTTTCTGGTTTCTAAAGGTGGTTTTCTTACTTTTAAAGAGGGCCCGCCACAGGATATGGCCGCATGGTTTGATGCGGAAATTGTGAAGAAAAACCTCGGCAGTCTGGATGATCTCACCCAGGCACATCTGCTTAATCCACGTTATATCGCCTTTCAACTAGAGCTATCACGTCAAGCCATGGGGGTTGAAACACTGGACGCATTTCTGATTGATCAGCCGGAAGTGCATATCCCGAGAATCGGGAAAGAAATGCTGAATAAAAAACTGGAACAAATTTTTGTTGTATTGGAACAAGCTGTGAAAGATGGGCGCATTCGTTACTACGGTATTTCAACCTTCAGTGGTTTTCGTGTTGAAACGGACGATAAGCTGTTTCAGTCTATCACTTCGCTTCAAGGCTTGGCTGAGCGCGCAGCCAAAATTGTGCAGGGCGATGTGATGGCCAAGCACCACTTTAAAGTAGTACAAATGCCGTTTAATCAGGTCATGCTGGAAGGATTTACCCGCTTTAGCCAGACAACAGGGCAGGGAAATATTGCCGGTACATTTCAGGCTGCCCATCAGCTCAAAGTCTATCTCATGGCTAGCCATACGATGTTTAAGGGGCATTTGGCAACTCAGTGTACAGATACTGTTCTTCAGAGTATGTCTCAACTAAAAAACCACGCCCAGCGTGCGTTGCAATTCAACCGATCAACACCTGGGTTAGGTACAACACTTGTCGGAGTCAGCACACCTTCTCACCTGGATGATGTTCTGGAAGTAGCCAGAATGACGCCAATAGAGAAAACGGCATATCTGAAGATGTATCAGCGGGCTGAATGATATATAAATCTGAGAAAGGTAAGCGCTTTTAAGGGCAATAACCTCCTGTTAGGGTATTGATACCTTAACGACTTGCTCGTTCAAGTTGTTGATTCCGGTTATTCAGGAAAATCATAAAATCATCCAATGGCACAGGTTTACTGAATAAGTACCCCTGGAAAGCATGGCAGCCGCGCAATTCGAGAAATTGACACTGCTCTTCATTTTCCACGCCCTCAGCAATGACGTTCAATCCCAGTGTCTCAGTCATTGCAATGATGGTTTGCACGATGGAAGCATCATTAGGATCGCTAACAATATCGCGAATAAATGATTGATCAATCTTGATTTGACTCAAAGGCAAGCGTTTCAGATATTGCAACGAAGAATAACCGGTTCCGAAATCATCCATCGAGAAACTCACGCCAAGCTTTTCAATTTCACGCATCCTGGAAATAGTCTCCTCGATATTTTCCAGGGTAGTGCTTTCAGTCAATTCCAGCTTTAGCAGCGATGGCTTCGCGCCACTCTCTAACAACACGTGTTGTATCTGATAAACAAAATCCGCTTCATGAAATTGCTTGGCACTTACATTTACCGCCAGAGTGAGGTTGCGGGTCAATGCATCATTTTGCCAAACTGCTAGTTGCGCACAGGCTGTTTGAAGCACCCATATTCCTATCGGGATGATAAGGCCGGTTTCTTCGGCTAACGGGATAAATTGGGCAGGAGATACCAAGCCGTGTTCTGGATGTTGCCAACGTAATAACACTTCTGCGCCGATGGCTTGGCGCAAACTGTCCACTTGAATTTGGTAATGAAGATGAAATTGTTGATTTTTGAGTGCAAGGCGCATCTCATCTTCCAGTTTTGCGCGGGTATCAATGGCGAGTTGCATGGAAGAGTCATAAAAGCGTATGGCATTGCGGCCACTCATTTTGGCTTGATACATCGCCGTGTCGGCATATCGTAGTAAATCGTCAGGATTTACCTGATGACTACTAAACAAAATAATGCCAATGCTCGGTGTGGTGTAGCATGGACGTTCATTAAGCATATAAGGTTCACTTAAGGTTGCACGTACCTTTTCAGCAACCATCTCGGCTTGAATTGCTGCTTCGTCAGTATTGGTGCTCAGTGTTTCCAGCACAACCAGAAACTCATCGCCACCCAATCGCGACACAGTATCGCCTTCCCGTACACAGTATTGCAGTCTTTTTGCAACTTCGATAAGCAGTAGATCTCCAATCCCATGACCTTTCGTGTCGTTTATGTTTTTAAATCGATCGAGATCAATAAATAGCACCGCGCCATATTGTCCATTGCGGGTGCTCGCTGCAAGCGCCTGATTCAGACGGTCCATCAATAAGCGACGGTTGGGTAGTTGAGTCAGTGCATCATAGAATGCCATATTATGAATTTTAGCTTCTGCCGTCTTGAGGTTTGTCACGTCATAGAACCAGCCTAGCACTGCCTGCTCATTCTCATATTCCAGCCTGACGTAAGAAGCCAAAGCCCAGGTTGCTTGAGCACCGGGAATTTTTAATTCAACTAACTGATCAGTCACCGAGAATCCTTTTTCGAGCTGCTGGAGAACATGTATATAATCCTGCGGATTTGAATAGAAAATTTTTGGATCTGTCCCAACGACCCGCTCTCGTGGCAAATTAATCAATTCTGCATAGCGTTGATTGGCAAATAAGACCTCGTGGTTTGAAGAAGCGGTTATTCGAACTGCGATGGGACTGGTTTCCAGCATGTAGCGAAAGCGCAATTCATTTTTACGAACAGTTTCAAATGGCGCCCTGATGTTTATTATGAATGTTGCCCAATAAAGCAGTGCATAGGCCACCACTTTGTAGACATGCCCGAATATGTTCTGGAAGTCTGAAGGTGTGACGTAAGCTGTAAACGAGATCTCACCAACACCCATTACAAAGGAAGACACGGCCAGTAAGTAATACCTTGACTCGCCACTGCGACTGGCCCGCTGCCACAAAAGAATAGCTACGATAATATAGATCAGGCAGAGCGAATATTCGTAGTATGCCTTGAATGATGTGACGCCCTGGCCATTGATAAAAGTAAGTGGAAACGCTTCTATACTGTAGGATCCAAACCATATCAGCAGGGTTGAAATAAAAACCCCTAGCAGCAGTGATAGCCTGCGCGACAAAGGAAGAGCCCAGTTGATTGCGAGCAACCACATGGTGATAACTTCGAAAGTACGCCCCATCAACCAGAAAAAGATCGCACGTGGCGTGCTGCTCTCGGTCAGGAAAGGGGGCATCCCTTTGTAGGTAAGGGCATGCACAAGATCGCAGCTGGCCACAATTAAAAAACCACAGATCAAAATATTGGCAGAGTGCTCATATTTTGTGTCAAACGTGTGCCACGATATGGTCACTACGTGGATCGCAATGATGATGGCGAACAGTTCCAGCAGCAAATGCACCGCTAGCATGCTTGTATGCCCGTCCGTCAACTTCGTGAACGGCGGTATCGCCATTGTTATAATCAAAGCAAAGATTGCCAGCACACAAAATGCCAGGGCAATTTTTTTTAGTCGTGCGTTCGCTTTTAGGTGACTCACACTCAATTCGGCAGCTGGCTGTTCATGCACAAAATTAAAAATAGGATTCAAATGAGCTTCCTTATGAATATCGGATACACCCGCCAGAGTAATTATTATTTTAGTTTTATGTCAATTGAAACACATGCTAACAGCTCATGATTAGAAGTGAAATATCTTCCAGACTTTAGCCAGTTTATTCAAAACATCGCTTCGTTTTCAGATACCTTTCGTGAAATCAATGTAAATTAATTGCCAAAGTTATCAACCCGCCGGTAGTAAATGGTTTTGATTGCAAATGGGTATTTTGCAACTCAATTTGCCGCATTTTAAAAAAATATCTGTACGAAGCATATTGTGCTCCTGTTCCAGTTAGTCCGCTACAAGATGCAGAGGCAGGCCCTCAGTGTCTTTGGTATCATCGTCTCCAAGGTGGATTAGTGCTATTTCATCTTTCTCAACAGAGTACATTTATTTCAAGGATCCGCTAACAGGTTTCTGCTTATCAAAAGAACTAACCGTTTATATATTTAGAGTTATTTTTTCTATATGTTATTTTCATATGATAATGGTTTTACATATTGAAAAAATACGGCACGAAAATTGCTTGATACTTACTTTATGACTTTATATTTTTTTGTTAAGTCATGGCGGACAAACGCAATGAATTTAATTCTGTTTTTTATTTTATATCAAGTTTATATTTCTTATTTGGACTACTATATGAAACACACTTTCAGAAATGGCATTCCTGCTTTGGCAGTTACGTTTATCACAGCATTTCCAGCCGTATCAGCCCAAGCAAATTTAATTGTTAATGGTGGATTTGAAACAGGTGACAGCTCAGGCTGGTCAGTAACATTGGTTGGTAGTTCGACTGCGACAGTAATCAGCAGCAGTCCTCCTTATTACAGTGCTTACGAAGGCACTAAGCAAATTGCCCTAAGCACCTCAAGAGGAACGTTTGGAAGCAATATCTATCAAGATATATCGACCACTGCTGGATCGAATTACGAAATTTCATTTGCCGTGCGTCCTAGTGGCTCTTTTGGTTCTACTTTCGGTGTGAGTATTGATGGTAGCCAGTTAGGCTCCTGGCAAGGTTCTGATGCCATTTTTGCTAATTCAAGCGTTCCGCCTGTCTTGGGTTATCATCCTTTTTCATTGAGTTTTAACGCAGTAAATGCGGTTACCCGAGTCAGTTTTGGGTGGGTAGATAACCAGGCCTCATGGTATCTGGATAATGTAGCCGTAACCGCATCAGCCTCTTCCGTTCCATTGCCGGCAGCATTTTGGTTATTGGGTTCCGGAATCACAGGTTTGGTCTGTATGGCGCGGCGTAAATCAGCATTATAGACATTCTTATTTACTGAGCATGAATATCGGGCTGAAAAGGTTAAATCGGTCATAAATTCCACTCATTATCACCCGATTCTGAATATCATTGACTGTAATTTTTTTAGCTCAGTAAATAAGGAATGACGTGTGACGGACATTATTTTTTAGATCATTGATCAACAATGATTTTTAGGCGGGTATTTGTGTATCAGCTGTACTTGTTGAAATTTTACGTTACGCTTTGCTGAAAACTAACCGTTACACATAATCCAGAGCCATTTTTCGGCGTGCCTAATGAAATTACAGCGCCATGTAATTCAGCTATTCGTTTTGCAATTGATAAACCCAGGCCACTGCCCATTGCCCGTGTCCCCATACCTCTGTAAAAACGCTCGAATACACGGTGTTGATCTTCTATGGTTATCCCAGGTCCAGTGTCAGTAACGCTCAAAATTGTTTGGCGGTTTTCTGTCATGATTTCCACTGTGACCTTTCCACCCTCGGGGGTGTAGCGGATAGCGTTATCTACCAGATTTCGCAAGAGTATGCCTAGTGCAGCACTGTCTCCTGATACATTGACCAATGCGCGGGGTTTCAGGTTCAAATCAATATGCTTGGCGATGGCTTCCGGTGCCTGTTGGCTTAGTACACTGACGGCCAACCCATGCAGATCAACTGGCTCTAGCTTGTCGAGCCCTTTATCCGGGTCTAGCCGGGCAAGTGTCAGGAGTTGTTCTACCAGGTGAGTAGCGCGGTCTACGCCAAGAACGAGCTGTTCCAGCGCATGCTGCCTGGTCGCATCATCTGCAGCTCGTTTGGCGACCTGTGCCTGGGTTTTAAGTGCCGCTAGCGGGGTGCGCAGTTCGTGGGCAGCATCGGCTGTGAATTGACGTTCGTGCTCGAATGCTTGTTCCAAACGTGCAAACAATCCGTTGAGCGCATCGGTCAGAGGCTGAATTTCCTCCGGGACATGACTGGTATCAAGTGGGGCTAAATGCTGCGGTGCACGCTGAGCAACATCGTGCGCTACTCGTTTGATTGGGGAAAGTCCCTGGCCAATGCTGATCCAGATCAGGAACGCCAGTGCGGGAAGTGCAAACAGAATAGGGTACAGTAGTTGTACGGCGATGCCTTGAATCAGTTCATTTCTGACATCGTGACGCTCGCCTACTTGAATGTGCAATTTATGTTGTGCATCCCAGTGAGAAAATATACGCCATGGATAACCTTCAATCTGGACATCGCTAAAGCCATCATTGGTAGTGGAGAGTGGTGATATTGGTGCGCTGTTGGAACGAAGAAGTAGTTTGTTTTCTTTGTCCCATATTTGAAAGGCGATTTTCTTTTCATACTTGTGGAATTGCTCGTCAAATTCAATCTCGATTTCATCTGAATCTTGCTTTGATTGGGCGAGCAGGACATGAGCAGATTGCGCCAATTGTGCGTCAAACAGTTCGTCTATTTCGTGGTGCGTCCTGATATAGCTCATGATGGCAGTGATCGCCCAAAGCACGGCGACGGCAGTAATCACTAATGCAAGCAGGCGTCGTCGGATGGAGATTGGGGTTTTCTCAGCCATTTTTCACCTTGTCGATCATATAGCCGACACCCCGAACGGTGCGTATCAGTTCTGTGCCGAGTTTTTTGCGCAGGTGATGAATGTGTACTTCTACCGCGTTGCTTTCTACTTCATCGTTCCATCCATAGAGTTGTTGCTCAAGCTGGTCACGTGACATCACTCGGCCCGAGTTTTCGAGCAAGGCTTGCAATACGGTAAATTCACGCGTTGAGAGCTCTATTTGAATGCCTGATGAAGTGACTGCATGCGCAGCAGGGTCAAGCACAATTTTGTCATGAATAATTTGTGGGGTTGCGCGTCCGGTGTTACGACGCAAAAGGGCGCGGATACGCGCGGACAACTCGTCCAGGTCAAAGGGTTTGATAAGGTAGTCATCTGCGCCGCTATCTAGCCCTTTGACACGATCTGCTACGGTGTCTCGTGCTGTTAGAATGAGTATCGGTGTAGCGTTGCCGGATTGGCGTAGTAGTTTGAGTAAATCCAGTCCTGACAGTTTAGGTAAACCCAAATCCAGAATGATCAGTGAATAGGGTTCCGCCTGGATGGCTAGCTGAGCTGCGGCACCATCCTGCGCCCAGTCTACAGTAAACCCCTCCTGCATAAGACCGGCGCGCACACCGTCTCCAAGCATTGTATCGTCTTCAACTAATAATAAACGCATGTAGGTCCCATCGTTGATATCTGGCATAGATTAACAGCGTTAACGAGGAATGCGAACATTGTCCTCTGAAAAATTGCCTTTTTCAGCGCCACTGTGACACGCTATGCAATTGGATTGGCTACCAATTTTTGGGCGTTTCCATGTAGCAGGGCTTATTTCATCGTGTTTTCCCTGAAAATAGGCTGTTTCAGTAACACGTATTGGTGCAGACTTCGCTGGAATGGAACTGGCGATTTTGACTGAACGGCGTGAGCCGCTGTGATCAGCACTATTGGTTGCCAGAAATTGTAAAATTTCTTGTTGGGTTGCTTTATCCAGACTGGCATTTTCACCAAAATGTTTATCCAGCCCTCCCATCAGCTTGCGCCATGACCGTTCTGGCAGCAAGCCTGGATGATAAAGCATATGGCAGCTAGCGCATTCGGTTTGCCACTTTTGATTTGAGACGAGGGGTAATGTGCGGTTTCCGCCGCCTTCATGGTCGTCCGCCAGCAGATAGCCAGTAGCAAAAATAGCCCCAATTAACGTGCCTATCTGTAATGTTTTACGTATCAACATGATCGCTCCTGTTATTTAATTGAGAGAAGGTAAGCAATGAAATCGCTTTTTTCCTGAGCCGTGCAGGATCGCTCCAACACGTCCTGACAATTACGACGAAACCACTTTTCTGTTTTTGCTAAATCGGTAAACCGCTGTGCATTTGCGCTAGTCGCCATAGGTAAAATTTCCTTGTTGGCACGTGTTTTGCCATTTTGTTTTGGATTGTCGGTATGGCATGTCGCGCAACTGACCTTGGCACCATCGCTGTGCCGGTGAGCCGTATGAAAAAACACATCGCCTCTGCTTGCTGAAGCTGTCCCGAAGGAAGCGTTCTCCTGTATTGCCTGTGCTGTAAAGTTCTGCAGTGTTTCAGCAGGACTTGCTGCATATGCATTGGCACTCAGCATTAGCAAGGATAACCAGAAAATTTTACTCATGATTTTTCTCCACTGACTCATATACTCGATACTGAAACCCGCTCACCATGGATTGTGCCGTGGGTGTTTTGTCTTTCCACTCATGCCAGATCAAGGCGGTAATATGCACAACGATGAACGCAATAATCACGTTGTAGCCAAGCTCATGGGGTTCTTTGAATAGTTCCTTGAGCCATGCGCTGTCAGCTAGCCAGGGTGAAAGCGGCCCGATGCTGTGCTCGATGGCAGCCAATGACAGCCCTGTCACGGCCATCATGAATAATATGGCGTAGACAGTCAGATACGCAGCACTTGCCAGCGTGTCATGGCCGAAAACTGATGGTGAGCGCAGGCTGAGCGAACGCACTGCTTTCCACCAATGCATTGGGTGCCACATGTCAGAAAAACGTGCATGCTTTGGCCCGACTATTCCCCACACAATACGAGCAACAAGCCCTGTAACTAATGCATAGCCACCGTAGATATGAATCAGCCAAAGCGTTTTTTCAGCAGAGCCATGTCCGAAAAATTCTGACAGGAGTACGGTAATGATCATGAACAAAATGACGATGCCGTTCCATGCGTGGATCAGCCTCAGCACACCATCGTATATTTTGCGGCGTTCATATGTGATTGTTTGCATTGCAGTTCACCTCAAAAAGAAACTTGCTTGAGATGAACGTTACGCTGACTTTCTTAACGTAAACTTAACGTATTTAAAGTGATGCTGAAATACAAATGTGTGTGAGGCGTTTTTGATAACAATAATGGCGGATTCAAATGTGCCGGTATTTTGGCTCCTGTCTAAATTGGATTTATTGATGTGATTTTTTTAAATATCAATAGCTGAAAAGTTGATCTTAATCAAGAAAACAGGATGCTTTTATCTACTTATAAAACTATACTGTGACAAAACGTCGCAGATAAACAGTATTAAATTAATTTTCATTAAATCAATCTGTATTGAATTAAATAGTTAAAGGAGACGACCATGAAAGATGACCGGAATAAAACTGACAGCAACGCCCCTGTGGATGCAGAACGACGTAAATTTCTCAATACTGCAGCACTTGTTGGTTTGGCTGGTGCAGGCCTTTCGGTTGGCCTTTCTTCTTGTAAGAAAGGGGATGAGGGAGTTAAGCCAGCAGGTGATGCAAGTAAAACTGCGCCAGTTGTATCCGAGGCGAGCGAATTTGGTAAATATGAAGTGCCACCCGGCAAGCTGGATGATTATTACATGTTTTCCAGCGGAGGTCATTCCGGTGATGTCCGTATTTACGGGCTACCATCAGGTCGTACGCTGAAGCAGATTCCTGTGTTCAATATGGATTGTATGGTGGGATGGGGTATTACCAACGAATCCAAGGCAATCATCGGTACAAAACCAGATGGTAGCGTGAAATATAACACTGGTGACACCCATCATGTACATGGCTCCTATGCTGATGGCACATATGATGGTAAGTATATGTGGACCAATGACAAAATACATAGTCGACTTGCTCGTATTCGGATGGATACCATGGAATGCGACAAAATTACTGAGCTGCCAAATATTCAGGGCTTTCATGGCGTTTTTACTGATAAACGTGATCCGGTTGATCAAAGTATCAATCATACAACGCGTGTATTTTGTGGCAGTGAGTTCCATATTCCGCATCCGAATGATGGGCGTGACATGAATGACCCATCAAAATACGGCTGTTTATTTACCTGCGTCGATGCAGAAACAATGGAAGTGCGCTGGCAATGTAAGGTTGATGGAAACATGGATTTGACAGCAACTTCGTATGACGGAAAGTTAGCGTGCTCAAATCAGTACAACACCGAAAATGGTGCGCATTACGAAGACATGATGGCTGCCGAACGTGATGCCTGTGTCTTCTTCAATATTGCTCGCATTGAAGCGGCCGTCAAAGCAGGAAAAACATACACCATTGGCGATTCAAAAGTGCCAGTGGTTGATGGAACCTCTGCTGCCAACCCGGATCCGAAGACTTCATTGACCTGTTATGTACCTGTACCGAAAAACCCACATGGCGTGAATATCAGTCCTGATGGCAAGTACTATGTCTGTTCAGGAAAATTATCGCCTACTGCAACGCTGATTGAGCATAGTTTGGTGTTAAAGTGGTTTGATGGAGAGTTGAAAACAGCCCGTGATGCAGTAGTTGCTGAGCCTGAAATTGGCTTGGGTCCTCTCCACACTGGCTTTGACGGGCGTGGGAATGCCTACACAACGCTGTTCCTGGATAGTCAGATCGTCAAATGGAATCTGGATGCTGCCATGAAGTCATTCAAAGGAGATAAGTCCGCCAAGCCTGTGGTTGATCGTATTGACGTCACTTATCAACCTGGGCATGGTTTTACATCCATGGGTGAAACCAAAGAAGCCGATGGCAAATTCTTTATTTCAGATAATAAATTTTCCAAGGATCGTTTCCTGCCCGTCGGCCCTTTGCACCCTGAAAGTGCCCAACTGATAGACATCAGTGGCGATAAAATGAAACTGGTTGCGGATCATACGACTTATTCAGAGCCACATGACGCGATAGTAGTTCGTCGCGATCGAGTAAAAACAAGGCAAGTGTACAACCTTGATGATTTTCCACTCGCCACAAAAGATGCCAAGGATTGCCGTGTTGAGCGCAATGGCAACAAGGTAACCGTACATCTAACGTCACAGGCACCCACTATCGGCTTGCGCGAATTCAATATTAAGCGTGGCGATGAAGTGACCATTATCCTGACCAACCTGGATAAGGTTGAAGATTTGACTCACGGTTTTGCAATTCCAAAATACAACATCAACTTTATTGTGAACCCGCAGGAAACCAAGTCCGTTACCTTTAAAGCAGACAAACCAGGTGTTTACTGGTGCTATTGCTCTCACTTTTGTCATGCTTTACATTTGGAAATGCGTAGCCGGATGTTGGTTGAAGCTTAATAACAATTAGCGGTTTTCCCTGTCGCGAGCAGGGAGGGGGATTTCGATCCCCCTTTTTTTGTTTCAAAATAATCAATTAGCTTGATCTACCTCAAACTAAGTGTGTAACCGGTTTGTTATTATGATGCTTCGGGATACATGAACAAAGCAGGCTGATTCTTACTATGATTTTAAATATTTACATTGCTACATTGTTTCGAGGATTTCTATTTTTCCTCATCGTGCTGGCATCTGTCTGTTCAATATCCGCCAATGCTTCCAGCGGGACCTATGAAGCACCCCTGCCAGCTCAACTGTCGACTGATCCCAATTTATGTGCATATGTTCCTTGTCAGGATGTGATGCCAGGAGCAGGGAGTTTTTCCAACCGTAAGGGAAAACCTGCTTATGTAGAGGCTTACCAGGGTAATTCAGGTGATAAAAAACTAATCGGATATGTATTCCTGTCCACGGATATTGTTGATATTCCTGCTTATTCAGGCAAGCCGGTGGTCACGCTTATTGGTATGGATACAAAAGGAATCATTACTGGCGCAAAAGTCCTGCGCCATAGCGAGCCAATTCTGCTGCTGGGAATTCCTGAGGCCGAACTGACCAAATTTATCAAGCAATACTTAGGCAAATTTGTCGGCAGCAAAATTGAAATTGGGAAGTCGCGCGAAGGGCAAGGTTATATCGGGCTTGATGCCATTAGCGGCGCTACAGTGACAGTGATCGCGCAAAACCAGGTGATGCTGCGCTGCGGTATGGAAATTGCCAAACAAGTAGGCATCATCAAACCAACCATCAGGCCCCAGGCAAAATTTACCGCTATCGCGAACAAGCAAAGTTGGGAAGAAATGGTCAAAGAAGGCGTGGTACAACGCCTTACGGTTTCCAGGCAAGATGTTGGCGTCGAAGGTGAAGGGCCATACATCGATATGTACTTTGGTTATCTTAATGCCCCGGTTGTGGGTAAAAATGTGCTGGGCGAAGTTGGTTATAACAGATTGATGTCAGACCTGAAGCCGGGTGAGCATGCTATTTTTATCATTGCCAATGGCATGGAATCTTTCAAAGGCTCTGGCTTCGTTCGAGGCGGCATCTACGATCGTATTCAGGTATCTCAGGAAATGGATACCTTCACTTTCCGTGATCTGGACTACCTTAACCTGTATGGTATAGAAGCAGTTGGCGCACCGACTTATCATGAAGCAGGTATCTTCATCATCCGAGGTCAGAGCTTTAGTGGCGCTTATCCCTGGAGTCTGGTGTTTCTGGCTAATAAAGCTGACAAAGAAACCGGTGCCAAAACGTTTACGAATTTTGATAAGGAATACTGGTTGCCTGCACGCTATCTGGAAGGTGGGCGTCCTGCCATAGAACGGCCTGAGGCTGTCTGGGTTCGCGTGTGGAAGGACAAGAAAATTGAAATCGCGGTATTTGTGCTATTGCTATTGGGAACGGCCATCGTTTATGGATTGCGCGACAAGTTGGTCCGTCGAGCCAAACGTAAAGACAAACGCTGGGTCAGTTTTCCAAAATATTTTATCTGGTTTACCAGCGTTGGCTTTGTAGGGTTCTATCTGATGGCGCAACCAAGTATCACTCAGATACTGACCTGGTTCCATTCCATGCTGTATCAATGGAGATGGGAATTATTCCTGTCCGACCCTTTCATTTTTATTTTCTGGTGGTTCATCATCATCACAGTATTTTTCTGGGGACGTGGATTGTTCTGTGGCTGGTTATGCCCGTATGGATCTCTTGCCGAACTGGCTTTCAAGTTTGGCCAACTGATCGGTCTTAAACGCTTTCAGTTCATGCTGCCTCATGCAGTGCATGACAAATTGAAATGGCTGAAATACGGTATATTCGCCGGATTGCTCGCCATGTCATTCTACTCCATGGGTATGGCGGAAAAAATGGCGGAAGTTGAACCCTTCAAGACCACCTTCCTGGTGGGCGTCTGGAATCGATCCTGGCCATTTGTCTTGTTCTGGAGTGCATTATTTGGTATCTCGATATTCACTGAGCGGCCGTTTTGCAAGTATCTTTGCCCATTGGGTGCAGGATTGGCCATACCATCAACTTTCCGCTTTTTTGGCCTTAAACGTAAAAAAGAGTGTAATACGTGCACGGCCTGTGCTGTCGGTTGTGGATCGCTTGCCATAGACAAGCAGGGGAACATTGATCAACGGGAGTGCTTGTTATGCCTGGACTGTATGGTGATGTATTATGATTCGCACGCATGTCCGCCCCTGTCGAAAGAACGTAAGTTGCGAGAGAAAGCAGGGGAACCGTTAACGAAAATATCACCACAGGGGTACTTTATCCCTATAAAGGAAATAAAGCGGAAGGAATAAAGCAATAGTCAGGCTCGTACTAACAGTGCATGCTTGTTAATCCCCGATACGGGGCCAATCCGATATCCTAACAGGAGGATTTATCATGGTTGAGCAGTATACGCCTGGAAGTAATTTTTCCTTGCCGCCAAGTGATAAGGAAAAGAGTTGGCCAATATGGCTACGGGATGAAGTCAAATATCATTTATTGCCTTGGGGGCCCGGTTTTTTGGCTCAAAAACCAGCCATTATTGCCGCAAGTATTGGTTTGTTATTAGCAGTAACAGTGGTATGGATGCTGGCAGCAACCGGGCGGGTAGCGCCTGCTGTAGTGATAGCGTGGTGGACTGGCTGGAGTGTGTATGAATGCATCTGCCGCATGCACTGCAAACCCTGGGTAAAGGAAGGGCCCTGGTGGGGGCGTCTGTACCGCCGTGCCAACGTACCGGATATGATTGCCTATGTAGCAACCAAAAACCTGCTGATTGGCGCTGGTTTGTTTTGGGTACTGTATCTGCTTGGCGTATTGCCTGATACAGTCAGTTGATAACCACACTATTGAAAACCATTAAGGTCATGTCGTTTTGATTCATATAATCAATAAATATAAGAACGTGAGACAGTTATTTTTCTATTTGTGCTTATGCTTTGTGGCTTTCCCATCTGCAGCGAAAGAATGGCGGGTAGTCCCAGGCGAATCTATCGCTAATACGATTAAATCTGCAGCATCAGGTGATACGATTAAAGTTGAACACGGCTATTATCATGAGCAGATTATCATTGATAAACCGCTCTCCCTTGTTGGTATTAATCGGCCAACGTTAAGTGGCGACAACCTAACCGGCGATGTAATCCGTATTCATTCCCCTGACGTACGCGTGAAAGGGTTTATCGTGCGTGACAGCGGCGGTGATCTGACAGCACAAAATGCGGGCATTTATGTAGCGCCCGGTTCTGATCGCGCAGTGATCAGCGATAATGATTTAATCTACACGCTGTTTGGATTATGGATAGAAAAGGCCAAAGACGTGCAGATAATCAATAACCTGATTACAGGCAAACGTGATTTCATGTCTTCTCAACGAGGCAATGGCATCCAGCTATATAACACTACAGGTGCAAAGATTATCGGGAACAACATCAGTTTTACCCGTGACGGTATCTACGTAGATGTTTCTCATCATGCACTGTTCCAAAATAACAAAATTCATCATCTGCGTTATGGTACGCATTACATGAATTCCTATTACAACGTGTGGGAAGGTAATGAATCGTATCTAAATCGTGGTGGCCTGGCTCTTATGGAAGTGCGTAACCTGACGGTTCGAAATAACCATGCCTGGGGAAATTCTGATCATGGCATCATGTTGCGCACTATTCAGGATTCAGTCATTGAGGGCAACGTAGTGGCTGGTAACGCGAGGGGACTTTTTATTTACGATGCTGAATACAATACGCTGAAGAATAATCTGGTGATAGCAAATCGTATCGGGGTACACCTTTGGGCCGGGTCAAAAAACAATAAGGTTAATGGCAACGATTTTATAGCCAACCGGGACCAAATAAAATACGTGGCAACGAATGATCAGATCTGGGGCGAAGAACAGGGCAATTATTGGAGTAATTATGTTGGCTGGGATCGTGATGGTGATGGCGCGGGTGATGTATCCTATGAAGCGAATGATATTGTTGATCGAATGACCTGGAAGCAACCTATGGTGAAACTTTTATTAAACAGCCCGGCAGTTCAGACCTTGCGGCTGGTAGCGCAGCAGTTTCCCTTATTGCGTGCCCCATCCATAGTGGATCGCCATCCGCATATGCGCCCTTATCATGAAAATTGGAGTAGCTGGCTTGAAAAACAACGTCATTGAAGTCAACGCTGTTGCGAAGCAATTTGGCGAAATCCGCGCTGTGGGCGGTGTAGATCTTATTGTGCAGGAAGGCGAAATATTTGGCCTGATCGGCCATAATGGCGCAGGAAAAAGTACGCTTTTCAAGATGATGTTAGGCCTTTTGCCTGCGAGTGAAGGCGAAATCCGTATTCTTGGCAAATCAATACAGGGTGAGGCATTTCGACAGGTGCGTCGTAACATCGGTTATTTGCCAGAAAACGTGGTTTTCTACGATAACCTGACAGGGCTGGAAACGCTGGGATTTTTTGCAGATCTGAAAAGTGTCAGTAGAAACACGTGTGCCGAACTGCTCGATAAAGTAGGCCTGAGCCATGCGGCCAACCGGCGAGTGCGAGGCTATTCCAAAGGGATGCGGCAGCGTCTGGGATTTGCTCAGGCACTGTTGGGTAAACCGGCCATATTGTTTCTGGATGAGCCTACTACCGGCCTGGATCCAGAAGGTATCAGAGAGTTTTATCATATATTGCGTGAAATGCGCGAACAGGGTGTCACTGTAATATTAACATCTCATATCCTGGCAGAAATTCAGGAGAGAGTAGATAGGCTGGCCATCATGAAAATGGGCAAGATTCAAGCCTTGGGTACTGTGCAAAGTTTGCGCGAGGAAATGAATTTGCCGCTGATTATGCATATCAGCATGCAACCAGGAACGTTAGGCGATCTTAGAGCAGCACTCTTACCTTTCGGTTTGGGTGAGATAGTAGAAGAGGGGGGGAAGGTGCAGGTTCGTTGCCCACGCAGTACGAAAATGGCGGTTTTATCCATTATTGCCGCGCTGGATGGCAAAGTGGCAGATTTGCACGTGCGTGAACCTTCGCTGGAAGATGTCTTTTTGGGTTATTCAGGATAAGTGGAATGTTAAATATTGAGTGGCACCAAATTGGCGTGATTGCATCCAAGGAGTTTTGGGACAGGATTCGTAATCGCTGGGTACTGGCAGTGGCGGCCGTATTTACCGCATTCGCACTGGTGATCGCCTATTTTGGCGCAGCACAACAGGGAGCGGTTGGCTTTAATAGTATCGAATTGACTATCGCCAGTCTGGTTTCACTGGTGATTTATCTTATACCGCTGATTGCTCTTATCTTGGGATATGATGCTATTGTTGGTGAACGTGAGAGAGGATCACTCGATCTGCTGCTCTCCATGCCCATTACCCGTTTCGAATTGCTATTCGGCAAATTTTGCGGTTTGTCTGGCGCGCTGGCGTTCTCGACGCTCGCTGGGTTTGGAGTAGTCGGTCTGCTTTTATCTTACCAGATTGATGCTTCCTCACTATTCCATTATGCCGGTTTTATGTTCAGTGCCATCCTGATGGGTATGGCTTTTTTGAGCATGGCGGTGGCCGTTTCGGTGGTTGCCACAGATCGCACGAGTGCAAGTGGTATTGCCATTGCGCTGTGGTTCTTCTTTGTACTGGTATTCGATCTGTTGCTGTTGGGGGCGTTAGTGGTGACAGGTGGGGAATATGGCGGAGAAATTTTCCCTTATTTATTGTTTCTGAACCCGGCAGATATTTTCCGGATACTGAACATTTTCGGCATGGAAGAAGTTAAATCGCTCTATGGATTAGCTACGGTATTCCCCGAAAACCTGGCCAACCCCTGGCTATTAGGGACGGCAATGGTCATTTGGATTATTGCACCACTCGGTTTCGCTTCCTGGAGATTCAAATGAAACATAAAAATTTATTGCTGATGTCACTGTTGTTGACTACGTTAACCTTTGGTTGCACCAAGCAGGATGATGCTGTCAAAGTGGTGGAAATCAACCAGGGGACTTCCTGTTCTCTGGATGGCATGATTTTGGCAGATTATCCAGGACCTAAAGGGCAGATTCACTATGATAAAGGTGAACCGGATTTTTTTTGCGACACTATGGAAATGTTTTCCATCTATCTTCGGCCTGAGCAGAAAAAACGTGTAAAGGCACTTTTCACGCAAGATATGGGTAAAACACCTTGGGATCAGCCCAAAGGGAACTGGATTGAAGCTAAATCCGCTTATTATGTCCTGGATAGTAAAAAATCGGGATCAATGGGCCCAACACTCGGTGCTTTTTCTCGCATGGAAGATGCACAGGCATTCGTTAAACAAAATGGTGGAAAAATACTGAAATTTGACGAAGTGACGATTAATATGGTCTCGCTGGATGGTGGGGCACAGCATGATGAAAGGATGTGAACATGAAGAATTATTTTGAGGGGCTGGATCAGGACGATGCTGAACTAATCGAATCACTTTCTCGATTGACTTATATTTTACGCGAGAACAGAAAATTATTGCTTGAACAGCATGGTGTGGAAGATGAACAGGCTTTATTGGACAAAATTACTGCCGGAGAGATTCCAGAACACCCCGCCTACGAGAACTATCTGAGTGCACGCATCCTGGCTGAAACCCGTCATGCCATCCGCGATGAAATGAGTGCTGCCGTTCAAGGAGCTAAATTGTCATGAGTCTTCATCTGCAACTGAAAGCTCACATTGAAGAGTATTACGCTGATCAGCTGGAAGGGGAATTGCAACTGAAGCAGGATGCGTTATTGGCATTATTTGATACAGGTCTGGCAATTGAACTCCGATATCTCAATTCGAATGAGTACTCCATTCAATGGGCATGGGGCGATGCCGAATTGCGGATAGATACGGCTCCGTTGCATAAGGACTTATCCACTTTTCCCAATCATTTGCACGATGCTGACGCCAACTTGCGTCCAGATACTTTAACCGTGGTTGGCAAAGAGCCGTGGGATAACGTCAGGAAAGCCATTGATCAATTGCTGAAAGACCCGCTACTTGAATCAATTGATTGATTTCATACAGCTAAAAATTACACTGCTCGGGTTGAAATTATAGGGTGGAGGCGAACCATTTGCCTGATAAATTCTGAGCACACTGTCCCACAACAAGATTAACAATAACGAATGGGGCCACGCAGGCCCCATTCGTTATTTACCAGTACTGATATTACTTACTTACTTAGTTCTCATCCAGAAACGCTATACCCCCTCTCCCCTTGTGGGAGAGGGTTGGGGAGAGGGGTTAAATTTCAAGGCGTTACCACCCTCTCCCTAGCCCTCCCCCATCAAGGGGGAGGGAAAAACAGATGTTTCCGGATGAGAACTACTTAGCCTTGCTGACCATATAATCAACAGTGGCTTTTACGTCATCATCTGACAAACCCGCATTTGCACCTTTAGGGGGCATCATACCTTTAGTACCAGTAAAGCCCTTAATGGCATGCTCATACAGCATGGGCATACCTTGAGCAATACGTGGAGCCCAGTCATCCTTGTTGCCTAATATGGGTGCACCTGCAGCGCCGGTTTGATGGCACATGGAACAAGTTGCCTTGAATGTTTTTTCAGCCTTCAAGCTGGAGTCGTCAGCAGCATGCTCTTCAGGTTTAGCGCTTTCTGCATGTTCTTCGGATTTTGTTGTTTCAGCAGGTTTGGAAGCTTCGGCTGTATGTGGTGCCTCAGCGGCAGGCTGGGTATTGGTGCTGGTCTGAGGTTCTTCTTTTTTTCCGCAGGCAGAAAGAGTCAGTGCAAGAACAAGAGCGGGGATGAGTATATTGCCAGTATTAATCACGTTAAGAGTTCCTTGAAATGGCTTGTAAAGTTTAAGGATACCAGAACTATAGTTCATCTCATTGACGCATATCAAGAAATTGCTGTCTCAGGACTAAGATCCCTTAATTTATTCAACTATGCGTACAACTGGATCAATATAAGGTGTCGCTTTATTAATTAGTTCTCATCCGGAAACGCCCGTAATTTTTTTTGATTAGTGTTACCCATACCCGACCCCTGGCTGGTCCAACCCCACAT
>JAYVLG010000008.1:0-10802 GCA_043759595.1 Sulfurirhabdus sp.
GATGTGTCGAACTTGCGGTGTAACTGCCCGTGTTTATTCTTCAAGATCAGGTCAGGGTCAATACTATGACCGGGGCGCAGCGATGCAATGAACGAGACACGTTCCCGACTCGACTCCATAATCGCCGCGCTGGCGTGATGCAGGCCGTCCGTCTGCCGGATCGGGATAGCCGCGTGTGCTGCTTCCACATCTTGTAGTTCATCGAACAAGAGCGCCGCCAGAAGACCATCGAGCGTCATATAACCGCCCCCAGTGACGACTGGCGCAACCAGGTGCGCGGTTACTTTGATTCTGTCCATCTGCAATCCTTAATTTGGGCTGCCCTGCGAAGAGCTGAGGATTGTACCCTGCTATGCGGGAAAAATTTCAAGGTATCATTGAATGCCAATGCCAGCTAACATTATCTAGCCTTTGGGCAAGCAAAAAAAATGATTGCGAACTTACGCTTCTGCCCCTAACCATAAGGGTCATGTCATGTTACTACACCGCCCCAAAGTTGCCGTTCGCGAAGTTGAAAAACTCTTTTGGACAACTCAAAATCAGTTCTTCAAAAACACTGACCTCATAGAACGCTCTGCAATCGACGAACACAGTTCTGTTGATAGCTTAAAGCGTCCTGAAATACTGTTTAGGGTGGTGCAGAAATAGTTTTTCAACAGAATCTGCCCATTTAAGACGGTCGAGCTTGAGATTACTTTGCCCAACCATACAAGCTGCCGTTCCTAATTTCTGCATGTAATATGCCGAGACAGAGCGTCTTCCCGAAGCCAGAGAAGATAACTTTGATTCTTTGTGCGTAGAAACAGAACCCATTGATCATGAATGATTACAAGCCAACTTCTGGTGACATTATGAAACAAATAAGGATTGCAACGCAGAATCTCAACTGGGGTGGGGAACCTTCGGCACCAGGGTGTGGTGGTGAACCAAGGCTTAAACGGTTGGTGCCATTACTCGCGAAACTGGACGCTGATCTTCTCGTGTTAACTGAGTTCAAGTCCGGGGCGCTCGGAGAGGAACTGAAAGATCTATTAGCCCAGTCAGGTTATATTTATTTCCTGTGCAATACACAGGAGGCATTTAAACTTGGAACCGCCATCGCATCCCGGCGGCCGATAAAAGTCGTTGAACTTCCGATTTTAGCTGTGACCGAGCCGTGGCGTTCACTCGGGGTAACAATCGATGGTATTGATGTGTTCGGGTTTTATTTTCCGTTGAATGAGCCTAAGCAACTGTATTGGGACTGGGTGCTCAACAATGCAGCGAAACTCCATGATAGGGACATTGTCCTGATGGGTGACTTCAATACTGGGAAGATTCGTGTCGACGAGACGGGCGAAACCTTTGATTGCCAAGATAAGCACGAGACACTGGAAAGGCTTGGATTCGTTGATGCTTGGCGTGAGTTCTATCCAAAAGGACGGGACTACACTTGGTACAGTTCATACGGCAATGGATTCCGACTTGATTACATTTGGGTGTCACCGGGGATTGAATCACGCATCCAGCGTATCTGGCATGATCATGAAGCACGTCTTACTCTCTTTAGCGATCATTCAACGGTGCTTGCCGATATAACAATTCAGGAAGGTACACCCCATGACTGAGGTGCATGTACCATCTGGCAAGCCAAACGCACTAAAGAACATCTTTAAACTAGCGGAGTATTACGGCCCAGAGGATAGATCTACAGCAGCCTGGGGCTAGGTTCTCGATCGTCATTCAATCCTTTCCCAAGCCGTAGCTGACATCCTCCTGAAGAATCGTGGCATAGTCGCCAAAGTACTGGAGGTCAGTGATCACCCGCAATCGGACGTAACAAGTTAATCAAACCTTTTGGAGATTTAAATACATGGACGTGCAGCCAGACAAACTGAACATTGACAAGCTATTCTCGAATACAACTTATTACATTGACTTTTACCAGCGTCAATACAAGTGGACAGATCTTGGAACAGACAAACCAGTTGCCCGACTCCTCGATGATGTTTTCTACAAATTTAGTGAAGAATATAAAAAGCATAAAAATTTGAGCTTGCCACTAGACCAGGTGATTAGTAACTATTCTTGGTACTACTTAAATACCTACGTGACAAATAATGTCGATGGAAAACTTTACGTGGTTGACGGACAGCAGCGGTTGACGACACTAACGCTTATCCTAATCAAACTAAGACACCTAGCGAAACATTATGGCTCCCAACTTGATGGATGGATTGGACAAAAGATTGTTGGACTATCTGGATACAAGACGGATTTTTGGATGAATCATGAAGCCCACAAAACAGCTATGCAAGGGTTGTTTGATGGATTAGACACGGACAAAATCAATACAGATAGTGGATTGACTGCAAAAAACATGGTTAACAACTACTCGGTAGTTTCATCGAGGCTTGATAGTGAACTGACAGATCTGCATAAGTTTGAAAGTTTTGTTTTCTACTTTATGCACCGACTGGTTTTAATAAATTTGAACGTAGAGCAAACAGATGTCCCCATGATTTTTGAGGTAATCAATGACAGGGGAGTAAAGCTAAAGCCTTATGAGATTCTGAAGGGTAAGTTATTAGGGCAAATCTCAAAGCAGGAATTGGCTGGCCTTCAACTCAATGAACTCTGGGATGAGAAGGTTTCAAAAATTAACGCATTCAAAGAGGATGAAATTGATCAGTTCTTCATTTACTTTTTAAAAGCAAAATTTGCGGACACAATTGGCGAAGGGCGTCGTTATGACAAAGACTATAACCGAGTAATATTTTCTGAAAATAAGCTCAACCTTGACCATGATCCACAAGGAGTAAAAAAGTTTCTCCAAAATGATTTCAAGTACTACACAAACCTTTATTCAAAAATTCTTAATAACAGCGATGACAATTCACTGACTAATGATTTTTCTCATGTCTATTTCAATAGCTTGACCGAAATGGATATGCAATTCCTCTTGATACTTTCATCATGCGGACTCAGCGATCCACAGGAAGACGCAAAGATACAAACTATAGCCTACGAAATCGACAGGCTGTTCTGTTTGCTCCAACTTCAAAGAAGTTATGGAAGTAATGCGTTCGCGGTAGCTATATATAAACTAAGTGCTGAAATTCGTGGCAAGGACATATCTGTAATTAGGCCAGCTTTTGACAAAACACTTCTTGAACTCTTAGCAGAAATACGAGGTGTCCCTGCAACTGATCCGCTGTCGTATGGATTCTTCAAGGAAACTGGTATTGAGCTAGACAAGCGTTTCAAGCGCTATTTCTTTGCGAGAATTGAAAAATTCATTGCAGATAGCACGAAACTAAATATGAAGAATAATTTTCACAACCTGGTTAAAAACACCGGTGATGTGAATGGATTTCACATTGAACACATCCTTGCTAACAATGCTGAAAACCAATTGTTGTTTAGTGGTAATGAAGAAAAGTTTAAAAGTGAAAGAAACCGTCTTGGTGGTTTGCTCCTTTTGAAGGGTAGGGACAACGAGTCAAGCAACGCTGAAACCTATAAGAAGAAGTTGGAAACGTATGCAAACTCGCTTTACTGGAATGAAACACTTAGACAAGATAGCTACAAATCGAAGTTAGATTTCACTGACATGATTAATACTTACAAACTCAACTTCAGGCCAATGGACGAGTTTGGACAGGATGATTTGGAAGAACGTCACAAATTGCTTTATGACATGGTGTCGATAATATGGGCATAGCAAAATAGTGGCCATAGGGTAATTAAACGTTCTTCTGATTATTGTGCGCCTGGAGTGGGTTGCACTGCGACAATATGCATCGCCCTGATGGTGCCTGTGCTAAAAGTTGTACTCATGATGGCCTCGTGATTTAACAAATTTGACGAACGAATCCCTGCCGCAGCAGAAGACACGGACTGAATTCGCTCGATTGGGGGTTGGGGTGCCCAGCCTGAGTTTTTGCTTTGTGTTGGGAGCTGAATAGCAAGCTGAACGTTGGCAATTTGGCGTTATACTGGGCTGTGAAACAATTCTTCGTTATCTTCGCGCTGGCTCTTTCCTTCCCAGCATATGCAGCCGACTTTCCCGATGCGAGGCTCACACCCGGCGCAATCAATCCCAACGTTACACAAGTAAACATCCAGCAAACTGTTTGCGTGAAGGGGTACACAAAAACGATTCGCCCACCCGCCTACTACACCAATAAACTCAAGAAGCAGCAGTTGCAGAAGCGCAGCACGCGATGGCGACAAACTGGATAGAAGCGTGGAAGAAATATGTGCCAAGTCACCAGTACTACAAGTTCAAAGGCAGAATGTAAAGAAATGGCTGACCTTCACAATTCAAACAATACACGCGATGAAGATGTAGCGCGATCCTCAAGTTCGGATCGCTTGACGCCCTCCGAAATAGAATCGCTGAGGCAAGAGCACAAGCAGGCGCTGCTGCAGATGATGCAGGGACGCGAACACCTGATCGTTTAGATCAATCTCCTGCCCCAGCAGAATACCCGTAAAAATCTAGCGCTTGAGCCAAATGTTCCCAATCGTTACCCAGTCCTTCTTCCGGGTCAACGTGCGAATTTTCGCCTGCGCGGCTGCCAGCTCCCCCCTTGCCTGTTCAAGCGCATTTTGCCGATTTCGCTGCCCCACAATAACGTTCTGGGCGGACAGAGACTTGCCCGCAACCGTGCGCGGCCCAGTGGATTTAGCCCACGGTTCCCATTGCCGTATTGCCTCTGACTGCCGCTGCCTCTCTTCTTGTGTCCAGTGCCGTGCCATGCTCCGTCCTTAATAGTTCGTTATCGAAAAAAGTGCGCAGTAATTATTGCGAAATTGCTCACGACGCATCTTTACCCCCATGTATTTGCTACATTTTCATGATCACATACTGCGCAAAAACTGTGAACTTATAAAGGTGCATGACCGCTTTGCCAGAATGGTGAATCGAGTATTGAATCGAGCATTCCCTTGATGGCGTAGCGGCATTTTGCAGAGCCATGAAGCGCGGTTTCGCTGCTTTATTTGGTGGCATGGTTGTCCTTTCTCAGTGACGCTCGGCAACGATTTCCCGATAACAGAGCAGCGCGCCGTCAGGGTCGGCCAATGCTGCCGCCAATGCCTCTGCCAGGTCGTTGTCGGTATCGGCTGAGTAGATTGCCGCCACCAGTGCCTGCAACTCCTTGGCCTCGGCTTCGGTCGGCTTCCGCTTCGGCGTGTCCGGTATCGGATCGGCAGTGATAACGCCAGGGAAGTCGCGCAATAATTCGGCGAGGGTTGATTCCGGCGAAGTGCTGACTTCGACATCACGACCGGGGTAGTGCAATAGCCAGCGCCATGAGGTTGATGGTTCGCTTGACCAAGGTGTGGCGATGCTCTCTGCATCAATAATTTTTTTCTCAATATGCCCCGTACCCACACCGTCAAAACCTGCAAAAGGGGCTTCTGGTGGTTTTGACGGTAAGGTATCGGTATCACGGTGACAACTATTGCAGTCCTCAATCTGTTTCAGTCTGGCGAGGTAAGCACTCATAAAACCTCCGCCTGAACCCAGTGGTAATGCGTTGTTGGTCGCCCACCTGTAGTTATTTCCTCAACACTCAGATGGTGGTATTCGATCAACAGGTCAATGGCGGATTGCGCCTTGCTGGGGCTTTCCAATCCCGCCCAACCCTTTTGATAAATATCACGCGTCTTGAATGGACTGGATAACTTGCCGCTGGCCAGTCGCTTCAACAATGTTTTGGCCGCATCAATATCTGGTCGGGTGGCGTAGCTGTATATCCGCTTTGCATGAGACTCCAGGTACTCGCCGAAAGTGATCGCACGGAGCAAGGCTGCTTCATTCACCGCACCCTGCTCGGTATCGCACAGGTGGTTTATCAGCGCCAGCGACGGTATCAGCTTCCGGTATTTTGAAAGGTGGCTCACGATAGCCGGATGCTCCTCGCCGGAGCGCAGCTTGATTTCCAGCGATGCACGCCATTCTGAAAACAGCATCTGTGCGGCATCATCAAAGCGCAGGAACGGTACGCCGCCATACAAGTCAACTTCTGCGGCGATCTCGGCAAGGTTCAGGTGGTCCAGCCTTTCGGCCAGCTGGTTCAGCGCGTCCCGTAGCATGCTGTCCGGGTAGCGATCAACCTCTTCCCAGGTCGGAGAAATGTCCGGGTACACCATCAGCCCAAAGCGTTGCAGCAATCCGTCCGCGCCTGCGCCGCCACCGGTGGCCTGCCGCACATATTCAGCCAGGACGCCGGGTTGAATGCCGCCGATGATAGACAGGCACAACGCGTCGATGTGCAGCCCCTTGCCACGCATGATGCGGTCAAAGGTGTAGGGCTTGTCGCCGTCCGCCGCCGTCAGATAAAACGATCTCGCCACTTCCTGCCCGCCCGCATCAAGCTGTTTCAGCAGGCCGACGATCTCATCCGCTTCCACCAGCAGGCCGTTAGGGTTCTCCATCAGCAATTCGCCCAATGCCTCGTAAGACGCATTGTTGGTCATGTATCGCTTCAGGATGGGCGCATCGCTGGCTTCGGCGGATTGCAGCAGATCCTTAACTTTCGCCGTTCTGTCTTTTTTGAGTTTTGAGCGCGCTTCCGATTTGTTGACCGATTGTTCCAGCTTAGCAACTTCGGCCTGGGCGTCATGTTCGGCCTTGGCCTTGTTGTATGCCTCGTATGCGGCCACCGAAAGCTTCTTAATGGGTGACAACGCCGCCGCCAAGGTCGGGCTTTTCATCACGCCGGAATTGCC
Source organism: Sulfurirhabdus sp. (assembly GCA_043759595.1). Classification (GTDB taxonomy): domain Bacteria; phylum Pseudomonadota; class Gammaproteobacteria; order Burkholderiales; family SMCO01; genus Sulfurirhabdus. The sequence continues at coordinate 6,721 of JAYVLG010000008.1, forward strand.
AACGACCGCACCCCAAAGATTCGGGATTACCGACCAGTCGTTTTGCCGCATCGGTCGGATGCCGACCTTGCGCCCGATGATGGCTGCCGCCATCACCAGCACGCCAACCGCCGCAAAGTCTGGGGGGCACTGCATCCGTTCGGAAATATCCTGCACATAGCCGCGTAGCGCGTCCGGCAAGTAGGAATAATCGAATGGCAGCACATCAGGCAATGCAGGAAGCGGTTCTGGTGGTGTAGGTGTATTGGGCTTGCCGCCTTTGTTTAAATTGCTTGTGAACGATCCTATGCCCTCGGTTTTCTGCGCTACTGGCTTTGCCACATCAATCACCAGCTTTACAGCTTCCAAGCCGGATAATTTGGCCAGATCGTTGAAGTCGGTTGGCTTATTCATGGTTTACCCCTTCGTTAAATACCGGCACAGCAACACAGCCACCAACAGCTTGCGCCGCCTCGGTTGCCCCACGCCTACCTGCTTCATCATCGTCAGCGCACAGGACGATCTGCGCATCAGGGAATTTCGCCCGTAGTGCTTCCGCTATCTTGCGCAAATTGCCAGCATCAAAAGCAACCACAACAGGATGGCCGGTGGCTTCGTGAATACTCGCGCCAGTGGCATAGCCTTCTGCGATGCAGGTCGGTGCATCAGGTGCAATCTTGCCGATCAAGAAATAGCCTTTTTCACCATCAGGCAAAAAGCGCTTTTCACCATCACGGTTTATGAATTGCAGGCTTGAGATTTTGCCGTTAAGCTTCATCGGTATCATCAGCGCGCCTTCGCAGGCCATGCCGCCGATGGTCAGGCTACCGTGGTATATCTTCGCGCCATTTGGTTGAACGTTTTTTTGCTGCAGATAGCCGTGGTCGGCAACAGCAGGTTGCGCTGCTTCCTGTGCGCTTGCTGGTGCATTCCAAATGGATGCCGCTTTGACCGATGCCGCCTCACGCCGTGATGCCAGCAACTCAGCTTCAGCTCTGCGCTTGGCTTCACGTTTGGCTATCTCTTCCGCTGTCGGTGGTGTCGGCTTGTTGTTGCTGTCGCACTGATAGCCGTATTGCTTGGCAATATGAAACAGCGTGCCGATGCCCACGCCGCCGGATGCCTTAAATGATTTCCACGATGCCGCCGCATCACGGGCGCGATAATTGTCAGCGGTAGCACTCCACCGATCCCATGCATCGAAGCCTGCATCGCCCAGTTCCACTTGGATCGCCATGCCGCACTTGATCCAGGTAGCGCGGTCATCGGCGGGAATGAAGCTCAAAGCCTGCTCAATGGTTTCGATGCTGGTATAATTTGCACTGTGGTTTGTGGGGGTGTGTTGCGTGACGGCAGCCGCCCCCAAGTCTTTTGTGGTTTGCATGGTCGCCCCTTACGCTGTTTTGGTAAGGCTTGATTGCCATGCGATGATGTCCGATTGTTTCCAGCGTACCGATCCCGTGCCGATGGATACCGGGCGCGGAAATTTTCCGACTTTGATTAAACGATAGATAGATGCCCGTGATAAGCCCGATAGCTTTTCAACGATTTTGCGCGGTAACAGATAGTCAACGGTTTGAGATTGTGCAGATTGATTCATGGTAAGCCTCAATGTTTAGTTAAGAGGCTTCCGATGATAATCACATAAAAAATGAAAACCAGCCTGGATGCTGGCATAGCGTGCAGGATGCTGGCAGGCGTTACAGTGTGCCAGCACGCAGTAGTTTTTTGGCTTCCGCGACGTATTTAACAAGTGTTCGGTGCGCCACGTTGGGAAATTCTTTTTGCAGTAATTCTGCAGCGAATTCGTTTGATATATCTGCGCCGATATTTTCACGCCAATGAGTGATAATGTCGTTGCGTAGTTTGTAGGTTGCAGCATGGCGAGCTTTAGCACCACTTAGCGACATCTCTTGCCTAGCTTTTTGAAGTTTTTCGTTTCCTGATTGAATTGCAATTGCGTTAGCCAAAGCATTAGCTGCTTCGATTCCCGCATATACTGCATCAGGCTCGCCAAGGTTTAGGGCAACATTCGCATGATCAATTTCTTTCAGGGCCTGGAATAGAAAGAACTGTGAAAATATTTGGTCCGTTTCATCGCTGGAATCGCTGGATATTGTCTCGCCTCTGGAAAATAGCTGCCATGCAATATCAGCTATTTGCTCTGCATCCCACTTAATATCCCCTATAACTTTGTCTTTCCCACCTGCGGGAATAATTTTTTTCTCATTAGCCATTTCGCTGAATAGCAGTCGAAACTCATCAAGCAATTTATAGTAACCGGATGTTGCTTCGTCAAATACAGTTTTAGACGTACATTCACCCAGCCTCTTGTAAACCTCTCTCCCTAAGCGAAAAAGTCTATCTCTGTCACTTGTATCACTCTCTTTTTGCTTACCGTCAGGGTTCACAAAGCCAGTATTTAGCGGGTCTGAATATGTCAGATACGGATGATAAGTTAAGAATTCCTTGTACTGCATCACATCCCCTTTCATGCTCACCTCTGAATAGATGCCGCATCAACATGGCAAGGGTTTCCATGCTTTCGCCCCGTCGGGCTAGGTGCAGCAAAAAACGAATCTAAATTTTATTAAGCTGCCTTGTTAAATGGTATCACGACCGCGCCACGCTCTACCCCATCAAGATAATCTGCCCACTGTTGCATGATGCCGCGCCGCTCTTCAAAGTAAGTGGTGCGAACATAGGCCGCTGCCGTCTGGTTCACAAGCGCATGAGATAGCATCGCCTCTAACACTTCCCAGCGATGCCCCATATCCCCAAGTATTGAACGAGCAAGGCTTCTGAAGCCGTGTCCTGTCATCTTGCCTTTATAACCTATAGTCTCGATGATCTTTAATACCGTATTCTCGCTGATAACCTTGCCTTGTTGGTTACGGTTCGGGAATACATATTCACCCTGCCCTGTCACTGGATACAGGTCGCGCAGTATCTTTACGGCCTGGGTACATAGTGGCACGGCATGGGGACTGCGCTTACCCTTCTTGCCCTTGCGCCCTGTTTGCTCTTCGGGAATAACCCAGCATCCTGCATCCAGGTCAAAGTCCACCCACTTGGAAAAGCGCACCTCACTGGTTCGGGTGGTGGTCAACATCAGCAGGCGAAGCGCAGATATGGCGATCGGTGAAACTTTGTCCAAGTCCTGATACGCGGTTATTGCCCGAAGGAATACGGGCAGTTCAGCAGGCTCTATACAAGCAAAGTGTTCCACCCTTGGGCGTTCAGTCAGTGCAATGCGAATATCCGAAGGATTTGATTTAGCCCGTCCTGTGGCCATTGCATACTTGAATACTGCGCCTATGGTCTGTAGCAGGCGATCCCTAGTTTCGTGAATGCCTAATGCTTCCATGCCGCGCATGATCTGCATAATGTCCATCGGCTCAATATCGGTTATCGGGCGATCACCTATAGATGGAAAGGCATATTTTTCCAAGTTACCAAACCATTGCTTTGCGTGCCCCGCTGTCCACATAGGCGATTTAACCTTGTGAAATTCAGCAGCTAGATTTGAAAAGCTATTAGCCTCAACCTGCAATGATTTTTGAATGACCTGCTTAGTTGCCTGTTTGATTGCGCTCGGGTCTGTGTCATTTGCCAGCAACTTACGCGCCTGTTCGCGCCGATCACGCGCATCGGCAAGGCTAATGTCAGGATAAACGCCCAGCGATAACGTCTTTTGTTTGCCGCCGTAACGGTAATCCATACGCCAATACTTACCACCGTTCGGATGTACCAGCAGGTACATTCCGCCACCATCTGATAGCTTTTGCTGCTTATCCGCTGGTTTCGCCTTCTTAACCTCTAGCTCCGTCAGTGCCATGATCACCTCTTGCTGGTATAAATATTATCGTGCTGGTATAAGTCTGTCCTATACCAGCAAATAACACAAGCTTGCGTGAGAACGGCTAAGCCACAATGGGCGTTAAAAAACCCGCCAAAGCATACGCAGTGCGGGTTAGCGAGACTATTTGAAACTTCGTGAAACAGTGTCCTGGCGGAGGCTGTGAGATTCGAACTCACGGAAGGTTTCCCTTCGGCAGTTTTCAAGACTGCTGGTTTAAACCACTCACCCAAACCTCCAAGAG
>JAYVLG010000009.1:0-8485 GCA_043759595.1 Sulfurirhabdus sp.
GCCTGATCCAGGTGCGCCGCCGCCCGCTCCAGCGCGTCCAGGTGACGCGTGCGCGCCATGAACGCGCCTTCGCCCGCCGCCTGCCAGCCCGCCAGTTGCAGCAATTTCTGCTGTAGCAAATCCAGCCCCGCGCCGGTTTTGGCCGATAGCCAGACCTCGTCGCCGTCCACCCGTGCCGCTTCGCCCGCCACATCAATTTTGTTGTGGATAGTCAAACGTGAAATCGGCGGCAGCCGCGCCAGCGTCGCCGCCTCGTGCGCACCCAGGCCGTGCGCCGCATCCACCAGCAACAGCGCCACATCAGCTTTTTCCACCGCCTCCCAGGTGCGCGCAATGCCCATCTGCTCCACCGCATCCGCCGTGTCGCGCAGCCCGGCAGTATCGACCATATGCAGCGGCACGCCCTCGATCTGGATCGCCTCGCGCACCGTGTCGCGCGTCGTCCCCGCCGTCGCCGTCACAATGGCCGCCTCGTAACCCGCCAGCCGGTTGAGCAGGCTCGACTTGCCCACGTTCGGCTGCCCGATCAACACCACCGTCAGCCCCTCACGCAACAGCGCGCCCTGCCTGGCCTGCGCGCGCACCGCTTGCAAGCTAGCCTCCAGCCGATCCAGCCGACCAAACGCATCGGCCTGCTGTAAAAAATCGATCTCCTCCTCGGGGAAATCCAACGTCGCCTCCACCAGCATCCGCAACCTGATCAGTTCATCGACCAGCGCCGTAATGTGCCTCGAAAACTCGCCCGACAGCGAGCGCACCGCCGAGCGCGCCGCCGCCTCGCTTTGCGCGTCGATCAAATCCGCCACTGCTTCCGCCTGCGCCAGATCGAGTTTGCCATTCAGATACGCGCGCCGCGTGAATTCGCCCGGCTCGGCCAGCCGCGCGCCGAGTGCCACGCAGCGCTGCAAAACCAGATTCAGCACCTGCGGCCCGCCGTGCCCCTGCAACTCCAGCACGTGCTCGCCGGTAAACGACTGCGGTGCCACAAAATACAGCGCGATGCCCTCGTCCAGCGTCGCGCCGTCGGCGTCCAGAAACGGGCCAAATGTCGCATGGCGTGGCATCGGTACGCGCCCCAGCATCGCCAGCGCGAGAGGGAATATATCCTCGCCCGATACGCGCACCACGCCCACGCCGCCGCGTCCGGGCTCAGTGGCGATGGCGGCGATCAGATCAGAGGAAGACATATTGTCGAGCATGAGGCATGATAAAAATTGTAGCGTTAGCGTATCTCAGAATTACAGAACTACAGATTAAAACGCCCACGTAAGCCATTTAGATGGTGAAAAACTCCGTTACAATATCCCATGAAAAATACCGCCGCCTACCAATCTCAGCCGATGACGCTATGGGAAAACATAGTGGCGGACATCAAGGCGGAATACCTGTCTGAGACTCAGCGCTACCCTTGGATTATCGGATTCTCCGGGGGCAAGGACAGCACGCTGGTGGCCCAGGCTGTTCTTGAAGCCATGCTCGCGGTGACGCCCTCCGACCGCACCCGTGAAGTGCATATGGTATCCAACGACACCCTTGTGGAAAGTCCGTTGGTCATTGCCCACATGAGTATGGTGCAAAAACAGATTGAGGACGCAGCCCAAAACTTGGGGCTTCCTGTCACCGTGGTCACCACCCACCCGGAATTGGAAAAATCATTTTGGTCGTTGCTTATTGGAAAGGGTTATCCCAGCCCCAACCAGTCCATGCGCTGGTGCACCGACCGCCTGAAAATCCAGCCGACCAGCAGCTACATCCTCAACAATGTTTCCAGGCATGGAGCGGCCATCGTGGTGCTCGGCGTGCGTAAAGACGAAAGCAATTCACGCCGCAACTCCATAGATAAGTTCCAAAACATGGACAGCTCGAACCTGACCCCGCATTCTGCCCTGCCGGGCGCCTTCATTTACCGCCCCATCGTAGACCTATCATTGGACGATGTATGGGAGATTCTCGGCCAATATCCACCACCTTGGGGTGGCACACACAACAACCTTATTCAGCTTTATCGTGATGCAGGGGGAGGCGAGTGCCCTGTAGTCCTATCTCAAGAGGAAGCGCCAGGCTGCGGCACATCGTCCAGCCGTTTCGGGTGCTGGACATGCACTGTCGTTGAAAAGGACAAAAGCCTTCAGGGCTTCATTGACGTGGGCAAGCACCACTTCAAAGCATTGGTGGATTTCCGTGACTGGCTCAAGGAGATTCGCAACAAGCCAGAATACCGCCAAGTGGAGCGCAGAAATGGTCGAATGCAATTTGATCTACTAACTGGCAAGCACATTCCAGGACCGTTCACCATTCAGGCTCGCAAGATGATTTTAGACAGGCTGCGCGAAACAGAAAAAGAATTTGGCGACCAACTTATCAGCAAGGAAGAGATCGATATCATCGAATCCACATGGGCTGAAGAACTACTTCAAAAAGGGGGGCAATAAGAATGGAAGAGGTTTATTTGGGCGACCTGCCGCTATGGTCGGACATCGTAGCCCGCGAATTGATGGAAAACTTGTGCAAAAAACACAATGTTCCAGTGGATGTGTTCACCGAGTTGGTGGCGATTCAACGCCAAAACCAAGACAGATCCAAGGCGCGTGGTGTTTATGACGCTATTGGCGAAGCCTTGAGTCGCATGGATTGAAAAGGACCGCTATGTGGATTTCCAGACTTGAACTCATCAATTTCAAGAGCTACCAGCATCAGGTTTTTGAATTTCCAGCACCCAACCAAGGCAAGAATGTCATCCTCATCGGCGGGATGAACGGTTATGGAAAAACAACCATTCTAGAGGCACTTTACCTGGGGCTTTATGGTAAAGACTCCATCATCCATCTGGCCCGCGCCGGAATCAAAGGCGAAGTGGGCTACCCCATTTTTCTTGAGCGAGCCCTGCACGGCCATGCTTTAAAAACCAAGCGCGACACCATGAGCGTAACGGTGCAATTCAACACCAACGACCATGAAGGTTTCCAGGTCACACGTAAGTGGTTCTTCTCGTCCAAAGGCGACTGGAAAGATGAAGAGCTTCTGATTTACGATATCCGTGACGGCATTCGCGCCCAAACCCGCAATGCTGAGCAGATCGAAGAAATTCTCGACCAATACTTTGTTCCGGCCCATTTGGCCCCCTTCTTTTTCTTTGATGGTGAAGAGGTGAAGCGGCTGGCCGACCACAACCGAGTCGAACAAATCAAGATGGGTATGGAAGGCTTGCTCGGGGTGGTGTTGCTCCGCAAGCTGGAAACTCGGTTGCAGCAGTATCAGACCAACAAGAGCCAAGGCGTACCAAAAGTCGATGAGGACAAGCACCGCCAATTACTCGAAGAACTCACGCAGCACGAGCAACAACTGGAAGAAACCCAACGCAAGAAAATCTTGTCCGACGGGGAGCTGGACGGACTCAAAGCGGAACGTGGCAATTTAATGCACCGCATCATGGCGCTGGGTGGCGGCGGCGGTGACATTGCCAATGCACGAGACATCGTGGAAGAAATGACCCGCGCTGAAATGGACATGAAGAAGTGTCAGGACGAACTGGAGCAGGTTTTAGGTTCACGCCTTTCTTTCCACCTGATTTCTCAAGAAGTTCGTGATGCTTATGTGGGGCAACTCAAAGCTGAGGAAGAACGAATCAAGTGGGATACCCGCAAAAATACACTTGAGCCGGATAAAGAGAAATTCGTGACCCGATTCTTTGCGGAAGATGCCCCTCGGTTCAGTCCCGACCTGACGGGCGCGCAACAAGCCACTGTCGTGCAACGCCTGGAAACTGCTTGGGGAAGTCTGTTTTACCCCTTACCAGAAGGCTGTGCAGAAGAAATCATCCACGATTACATCCATGGTGTGAAACGTCAGCAGGTGATTGGCATGATGGAAAACCTGAACATTGGTGCTCAGGACATTCTTGGCCTTCTCGAACGGCGAGACAATCTGCATGAAAAAATTCGTAACCTTCGCAACCGTCTTGCCAAGATTGAAGGTATTGACCGAGATGGCACATTGGCCGCCCTCAATACAGAAATGATTGCTTTCAATAGCCAGATTGACCAAAAGCACCAGGAGGCAGGATCTATCGAGAAACAAATCTCGACGCTTCAAGTCAACATCAATAATGAGCGGTCCAACTACCAGCGTGAACATGAAAAGTTTCTAAGGGCCAACCCAGTGAAATCGGATGTGGCCCGTGCCGAGCGGGTATGCAAACTGATTGAAGAACTAATCCCCAGCCTGTATACGCTCAAAATAAAGGGGCTGGGCTCTGCCATGACAAGTGTCTTCCAGCGACTGTCCCACAAGAAGCAAGTGGCTCGTATTGAAATTGCCGAGACAGGCAAGTCCCGACTCATCAGTTATGAAGGCGACGAGATAACCTTTGATATGGCTGCGGGAGAAAGCCAATTGTTTGCCACATCATTGCTTGCCGGACTGGCTGAAGTTTCGGGCATCAAAGCGCCTTTGGTGGTGGATACTCCGCTGGCGCGTCTGGACAGCCGCCACCGCAAAAATATCCTGAATTACTGGATTTCGGACAAGAGCCGACAAGTGTTCTTGTTGAGCCAAGATAAAGAAATCGACGTTCAGTTATTCGGTGAACTAGAAGACAGTATCGCGCAGACTTACCTGCTGCAAAACCAGCAAATTGGTAATGGCGTGGGCATGACGGTCGCCACCAAGAACGCCTACTTCGGAGGTCAGCAATGAGCGATATCAGTTTAGAAAATGTACTGGTCTCCAACTTTCAGACCAGCGCCGAAGCCGACAAAATCACCGAAATGCTGAAAGGTCAATTGGCCCTTTCCGTGCGGTATCGGGTTGCCCGCCTCGCCATTGGACGCTCGTTGGGGGAAACCTCTTTCCCCACACAAAACGTGGACGCACAAGGAAGAGCCATCAAAGGCGATTTGCTGTTTGGAGTGGAGGAATATCCATTATGGGTGGGTCTACTCATCACCAACATCAAGAAACACGTCCAAAAGCCTGAACTGACGATTGCCACCTTGCAAAACGCTGTACGACGGCATTGGCATCGAGGCATCATGCTTTTGCATGATGATTGGAAAGAGGCCGGAGAAGACCCCCGGAAATTTTGGGAAATCTTGATTCATCGCCGAGCCATGCTGCCCGATACCGTCTCCAAACCAGGCAAGTTTGGCGAGCCCCGTCATGACGACGAGGTAGGTTTCATCGGCATGACCAAGGCTGTCTATGTCGATTTGGGTAAGGGTGTGGATGCGCCGCATGAACAATACAAACGTCTGGTGAATGGCGTTGGCACATCTCCGCACATGGCGATTATGGGGCAGTCTGGTTCAGGCAAGACCCGCATCATGAAAGAAGTGCTGAAGCAAATTCATACACAAACATCCGCACCAGTGATTTTGTTGGACTTGGGCAAGGGTGATCTAGCCAACGATACAGCGTTGATTGACGCATTGGGAGCGAAAATTCTGCGCGTTCCAGAGGACGGCATTCCGCTGGATATGTTTTACGCCTCGAATCAAAACGATGAAGTCGCTACCGACACTGTGATGGGTTTTCGTGATTCCTTCTCCAGCGTGGTGCAAGGTAAGCTGGGGCCGAAACAGTTGGACAATCTGCGGGAAGCATTAAAGCCGTTGTTCATGGCTCAAGAGAAAATAACCCTGGAACATGTGCGCGCTCGGCTTGACCAGCACTATCAGGACAACGACTTAAAGGTGGACAGCGTAATGTCCACCATCAACGACCTGACACAATACACAATTTTTAGGCCAGACTTCTCGCCACAGCAATTTTTCTCCCAGAGTTGGATTATCACGTTTGCCCATGCTCACGACACCATCAAAAATCTGGCGGTTTTTTTATTGATGGACGCGTTGAACACCTACATGAAACGCTCACCGGAGGCGCCGCAAGACAGCGAAGGACATCGAGCTATTCGTCTGGTTCTCGCTGTGGATGAAGCACGACACCTGCTCGCTTCTAAACACGATGCTCTGAGCGACAACATCCGTTTGCATCGTTCCAAGGGCTTGGTGGTCACCCTGGCTTCGCAGAGCCCTGATGACTATGACGGCAAGAGCGATGATTATTTGGAAAACATTGGGCTTCCAATTTGCTTCAATACAAACGCCGTGGCTACTAAAGTGCTCCAGAACATGTTCCGGGGGAAAGCGAATTTTGCCACGCTTCCGTCGGGTGTATTCATGACATTGAAAGACATGAAACAGGTTAAGGTTAAGGCGTTCTAAGGGAAGCAATGAGAAAACACTGGATGGGAAAATGAGTTGGCGCGATAAACTCCTTAATGACCCCGCTGGGGCAGCGATGATTGATAACCAAGACTATTCGGTTAATTTTATTGTTTGCCCTACCCACTGGCATCTTGCCGATATCGAACCCCATCTCTCTTGGGAATCGGTAAAATTTGAGCCTGGGCAAAAGCAGCAGGTGCCGAAGGAACCTGGGCTATATGCATTTGTAGTTCGCATTCCTTATCTTGGTTTGCCTTCGCATGGATGGGTCATGTACATAGGGCAAGCGGGGGATGGCCGCAGCAAAAAAACCTTACGGGATCGCTTCGGGGATTATTTTTTTGACAAGGAACATTCTCGCCGCCCAAAGTTATATTTGCTACTCAACAAATGGGGCAATCATTTGGAATTTTTCTATGCGCCATTGCCAAGCCGCAAGTTAGAACTAATCAACCTCGAAACAAGTCTGCTCGGTGCATTTCGTCCCCCATTCACGGATCGAACCTACCCAGCCACCTACATGAGCCCAAGCCATGCCTTCTAATGACATGCGTCCATCTACAGCATCCCTTGCATTACCCGCGTTGCGAGGAACTTTCGGTGACTGGACCTATTACAGTGCCGTTATACCATTGGCAGAACTAGCCAAGCGTGTTGCATTTGCCAGTGAAATTCACACAAACAAGGGATTGTCCGAGCTTATACAACGCTCATTGAAAGGCGGTCCACACGGTGGGCGATCACTTGATATAGCTAACTATCTTCAGAACGAACACGAAAGATTCTTCAATTCTTTAGTGGTTGCCGTATACGGCGGAGCACCGCAATGGGTGCCCCTCGACGTGAAACAGCCAGAAGATGGCGCCCCATCGCTGGGTGATGCAGCCCATAGCTTGGGTGTCCTCCAAATGAACGGCGAGGAGAAGCTGTTTGCTGTTGATGGACAGCACCGGCTTGCTGGAATGAAGCGCCTTGTGGAAATGAGTGAAAAAAAGGGCGCCGCAAAGAAGCAGCTATCTGCAATCTCTGATTTGGTGTCTGTACTCTTTATTGCTCACCGCACCGACCGCTTGGAGCGCACTCGAAGGTTATTTACCACGCTGAACAAGACCGCAGTCCCAGTCTCCAAAATGGAACGCATCGCGCTGGACGAAAATGATGTGATGGCAATCGTGGTGCGTAGATTGGTTGAGGAACACCCGTCATTCAAAACGCCGCGTATCGCTATGAGCCACACCAACAACTTGGGGCGTGATAGTGTCGCACTTACAACGATAGGTAATTTATACGATGTGTTAAAACTCCTTTTTCTCGCGGAGACAGGGGCAAAAAAGAAGGAGCTCGAATTCAACAGACCGACAGATACTGAGTTGGATAAATTCTATAAAGTGGCAGCAGACTTCTTTGAACATCTTGCCGTTGTTGAGCCTGCACTTGATAAGTATTTTACGGCTAGCGATCCAGCCAAAGCATGTCAAAAATTTCGTCATGATTCTGGAGGGAGCATCTATTTCCGCCCAATTGGACTGATATTGATGACCGAGGTGGCCATGTTTCTTAAACAAAAGACACCCAATTGGCTTGGGTTGTTGAAACAATTACCTCGAAGCCTCGACGAAGCCCCCTTCTCTGGAACTATTTGGTCGCATCGCGGAACGATTGAACCAAAACATCGCGTGTTATGCCGCGATATTCTTTTATATATGTGTAAACAAGAGTCCTCTAAAGCAGCAACAGTTACTTTGCAACAAAAGCTATCAGTGGTAATAGGCAAGGAAACTAACCTGCCGAAACAAATCATTTTTTAGTTCGTAAGCTGGGTTAGCGGAAAATCAATGGGGTCGCACTCGATAGTTCGCTTCACTCACCGTCCCAGCTTCGGCCTCACCAGCGGACGGCTGACCCAGATCAGTTCCGGCCCAGGCAGCGCCAATTGGCCGGATGGATTGAAGCATCGGTGGCGGCCTAATCTGGACGAACGAAACAGCATCGCCCGGCTAATTGGTCGGCCCCGCCAAAGCTTTCGGCTGCGATTTGCTACTGGTTCGGCGACAGGGCGATTTGCTTGCAGGATTAGCCGCCGTTGCAATATATCGCATACGCAATGCGTAAAAGGAGATGCCATGAAAAACGCTACTTTGCCCCCTTTGCGGGTGGATAGCGCGCTGCGCGCGGCGGCTGAATCGGTTTTGCAGGAAGGCGAAACTTTATCGGGCTTTGTGCTGGAAGCGGTACGTTTGAATATCGAGCGCCGTGGG
>JAYVLG010000010.1:0-12565 GCA_043759595.1 Sulfurirhabdus sp.
CGTGCTGATGGCATTATGTGGGGTTGGACCAGCCAGGGGTCGGGTATGGGTAACACTAATCAAAAAAAATTACGGGCGTTTCCGGATGAGAACTAATTACACAAAAAAATAAAGAACCTTGCACGTACATACATATCCTCTGGTTTTGTTCAGTTCCGACGCTTGATCATACAATCCGATACATAGCCATGCTATTTTATTTACCTAACTTAATTGTTAAGATTCTGGTGGTGAAAAGCAATATGGTCTTCCATGAAAGTGGAAATAAAATAGTAACTATGATCATATCCAGCATGCCGTCGAAGCGTAAGCGGCTGGTGAGCTGTTTGGCATGCTGATTCCAATTCATGGGGTCGCAATTGTTCTTCAATAAATTTATCATTCAGCCCTTGATCTACAAGTATGCCTTGCGGATAAGGCGTCACGGTCTGTTTCATCAATTCACTTGCATCATATTGCCGCCATAGTGCTTCATTGGATCCCAGGTAGTGTGAAAATGCCTTTTGCCCCCATGGACAAAGAGTTGGAGAAGCAATCGGCGCAAACGCAGACACCGAAGCATATATTTCAGGATTGCGAAGCGCCAGCACTAATGCCCCATGCCCGCCCATGGAATGGCCAAATATGCCTAACCGATCTGCACGTGCAGGAAAAGATTGGGATATTAATACTCGAAGTTCATGCACCACATACGATTCCATTCTGAAGTGGGAAGACCAGGGTGTTTGCGTTGCATCGACATAAAATCCTGCCCCGGTACCAACATCCCAGCTTTCGACTTCACCCGGAATACCCGTATCACGGGGGCTGGTATCAGGCGCCACCAGCATTATTCCGTGGTGCGCGGCATAACGTTGTGCGCCAGCTTTGATCATGAACGTTTCTTCGGTACAGGTTAACCCCGCAAGAAAGAACAGAACAGGGACGCTCCTTTCCTTCGCTTGTGGCGGCTGATAAACGGAAAACCGCATTGGCAGTCCGATTTCCGTAGATACATGCCGATAAAAACCTTGTATGCCACCAAAGCAAACATGCTCGCTGATACATTCCAACATACTAATAAATCACAACTGATCGAATTGACTCACCACTTTTCATCAAATCAAAACCTTCATTGATTTGTTCAAGGCTTAATCGGTGTGTGATCATATCGTCAATATTGATTTTGCCTTCCATGTACCAATCCACAATTTTAGGTACATCTGTGCGTCCGCGCGCACCGCCGAAAGCGGAACCCTTCCATACACGCCCTGTTACTAACTGAAAAGGACGGGTACTGATCTCTTCCCCTGCTGCTGCAACGCCGATAATAACCGACTGCCCCCAGCCCTTATGCGTGCATTCCAGTGCCTGGCGCATGACTTTTACATTGCCGATGCATTCAAAACTGTAATCAGCACCGCCGTCAGTCAGTTCAATGACCCGATCAACAACATTATCAACTTCATGAGGATTAATGAAATGTGTCATGCCAAATTTTCGTGCTAATTCTTGCCGATTAGGATTGATGTCAACGCCGATTATTTTTCCTGCTCCAACCATTTTTGCACCCTGAATTACATTAAGTCCTATCCCGCCCAAGCCGAACACAACAACATTGGCACCGGCCTCAACCTTGGCCGTGAAAATGACCGCACCCAAGCCTGTCGTCACGCCACAGCCAATATAACAAACTTTGTCAAAGGGCGCGTCTTCACGGATTTTAGCCAATGCAATTTCCGGTACTACAGTGTAATTGGAAAAAGTAGACGTTCCCATGTAATGATAAATGGGCCGGCCATCAATGGAAAAACGAGATGTGGCATCGGGCATCAACCCTTTACCCTGGGTCGATCTGATTGCCTGACAAAGGTTTGTCTTTTGTGAAAGACAGAATTTGCACTCCCTGCATTCAGGCGTATAGAGCGGGATCACATGATCGCCCTTTTTTAAAGAGCGCACATTCTTACCGACATCCACTACAACCCCTGCCCCTTCGTGCCCGAGAATTGAGGGGAAAATCCCTTCTGGATCAGCGCCTGAATGAGTGTAATAATCGGTATGGCAAATTCCCGTTGCCTTGAGTTCAACCAGCACCTCCCCTTCCTGCGGGCCTTGCAGATCAACAGTTTCAATGGTGAGCGGGGTTCCTGCTTTCCAGGATATTGCGGCTTTTGTTTTCATTATTTCTCCTTATCGACAGTGTTTGGAAATTTTGATTAGTCTTTGGATATGCCCGCTATTTGTTGCGCCGCCAGAAAAGGCTCATTAACGGTTTAACGCTAATACCGTGAAGAAGAATGGAAAGTGTCACTACGATCAATGTCAATTGTATCAATTCCAGCGCCAGCGCTTCGGGCAACCCCTGTTGTATGGCGTACATTAAATAGTAGAGTGAGCCAATCCCGCGTACGCCAAACCATCCCGTCATACCGCGAATTCGCCATGTAGTGCGAGTACCCATAAGGCTGACGAGGACACTTATCGGGCGAGCAATCATAAACAAAAACAATGCCAGCCACACCGCTTCCCAGCTCCAGGAATTTATAAACAATGTGCCGCCGATCAGAAGAATCAAGAGTACTTCCGAAAGTCTCTCCAGATGTTCCTTGAATATTAGCGCCCCTTCGCTGACCGTTGGTTGCGGCTCGGGCTCAGGGGTTGTATTTGCATCTGCAAGTACGGTTTCCTGTGGCATGAGCCCGCCAGTTGCATCTTGATTAGCTTTAGCCAGCTTCAGCTCGGTCTGGCGTAACGCAACAGCAGCAAAAAAAACCGCCAGAAAACCCCAAGCGTGTAACATCACCGTTAAACCGTATACAACACCTATCAACCCGAGACCGATGAAATCATCCATCAGTTCGTGTTTGAATGGCTCGCGACGCAGTTTCGACACGAGACGTGCTAACGCAACACCTGAGACGATACCGATAGCAATACTACCCAGAGTGGCCCATAGCACATCCACTAACACCCAGCTAAGGCCAAAATCACCAATTTCATGCAGGCCCAGCAATCCCATTCCCAACATCACAAATGGGAAGGCACTACCATCGTTCATGCCCGCCTCGCAGGTTAAGGTAAAACGCAGCTGGTCACGATCTCCGGGATGGCGAATTTGCACATCCGTTGCCAGCACCGGATCGGTAGGCGCAAGAATCGCGCCCAGCAATACACCTGCACCCAACGACAAACCCAGCACATAATAAGCGAAAGCTGCCACCATCGCGACGGTAATAGTCATAGACACTGTCGCCAGCAGGATCGGGGCGCGCCAGCGGGAAAAACTGAACGGTACCGGCATTTTGACGCCGGCAGAAAACAGGGAAATCAATACTGCTACTTCAGTCAGCACTTCCAGCAGCGCTGATTCCTTGAGTGGATTGAAATGAAATAAATTGAGCACCGTAGGACCGACCAGCAACCCCACTGCCAGATAGATAATGGCGGACGTAACCAGCGAGCGCTTAAGAATAGAAGAAGTGAGGCCCATGACAAGCAGCAACCCGCCTACAAGCATGAACCATTGCGCGTTAGTCATTGGTATGACCCATATATAGTTAACAGTTCCATCATAATATCTTTAGTAATCAAGGGGGAACTAAGTCGTAAACAAAAAAAATCACTTCTGAAGCGGAAAAACAAGAATCGCATCTTGCTTCTTATCCTATTTCTTACTAACATATTGATAAATATGCAATTTTAATAGTAAATAAAATTAGCAACCTGTCAAGATGCACGATTTGCCATTTTTTGTTCTGACGCTTCATTATGAAACAGGCAAAAACACTTCATACAATTACCGCAGTCATCACCAATACTGCCATCAAACAGTCATATTAATGGATGCAAATGGAAGTGGTATGTACGCTAGCGAACAGACTACCACTTCCCAACAGGGTTAACTTGCAAATCATGTCGTCAACCTAATCTGAGCACAAACCCGGATTTCACGTTCAACCGTGTTGAAACGCTACACTTCCAAAAAAGGATAACTTCTCATGAATCTTCACTTGACCATAGGCCCTCTCGCAGCACTCATCGCCGGCATCCTTATTTTAGTTATGCCACGAATGCTGAACTTCATCGTGGCTCTTTATCTCATCATTATTGGCTTAATTGGCCTGTTCGGCACTGGCAATTTTCATTTGTAGCCAGATTTGCAAACAAAACCCGTTAATTTTTAAGGAGAACCATTATGCGTAAAATAATTATAAGCACCATCGTTGCTACCCTCACACTTACAGGCTGTGCAAACATGTCAGAAACTCAGCGTGGCACTGCCACAGGCGCTGGAATTGGAGCAGGTCTCGGCGCTATTCTCGGTGCAACTACAGGCGGTGGCGGTGGCAATCGTGCAGCAACCGGAGCCGCATTAGGCGGTATCGCGGGTGCAGTTGCTGGTAATGTATGGTCTACCCGAATGGAAAAACAAAAACAGGAAATGGAACAAGCCACGCAGGGAACAGGAATACAAGTCAGCCAGACTGCGGATAACCGTTTGAAGCTGGACATCCCGAGCGACATCTCATTTGATACTGGCCGCTCAGATATCAAATCCAATTTTCGCCCTATTCTGGATAAATTTGCCAGCAGCCTTGCCGATAATCCTGCAACCATGATCACTATCGTCGGTCATACGGACAACACTGGCAGCGACGCCATCAACGACCCGCTTTCCGTGGAACGCGCGACTCGAACACGCGATTATTTGACTACAAGAGGTATCGCCCCTGCACGTTTCACGATCAACGGCCGAGGTTCACATGAGCCAGTCGCTTCTAATAATACTAGCGCTGGACGCGCCCAGAATCGTCGTGTAGAAATTTACGTCGCAGAGACGAAACGTTAGATTTCGCAAGCATTCAATACCTGACTGGTTCTCATCAGGAAACGCTATACCAACTTGCGTTTATCCCACATACATATGCATATGCGCGATAAACGCAAGCCCCTTATGTTAAACTCTGCACTGTTACTTGAATGGAACTACCGTGCATTGTCATTTACTCATCCCCAGCCTTTTTCTCACACTTCCTTCCGGCCATGACCCTTTTCAGGGCTTGCATTTACCCTGTTTGAAAACTTTGCTGGGTAAAAGCACGCAAGAAACCGCAACAGATCTGGGTATAGAGGCTTGGTTATGTCAGCATTTCGGAATCGAGAAACAACAAGACTGGCCTGTTGCGCCACTATCACTTACTGCCGATGGAGGCGAGCCCCAGCAGTATTACTGGTTTCGAGCTGACCCGGTTCATCTGCGCGTTCAACGCGACCAGATTATTCTGGCAGACAGTGGCACATTATCCATTGCACAAGATGAGGCTGATGCACTCACCGAATCACTTAATCGCCATTTTGAACAAGATGGCATACTGTTTTACGGGCTAAGACCGGATCGCTGGTACCTCCGGCTAACCCAGCCGCCCGCAATACAAACCCAAATGCTGCCAGAGGTTGCCGGTAATAACATTAATGAATTACTGCCTTTTGGGCCAGAAGGCATGCACTGGCACAGTCTTTTCAATGAAATACAGATGTTGTTCCATGATCATCCCGTCAATCAGAGTCGAGAAATGCAGGGTGAAATGCCTATTAATAGCCTCTGGATATGGGGAGGAGGTGTTTTACCCGCCTTCCAGAAAAGCGTTTTCACACGCATTTGGAGCAATGAAAGCTTTGTCCTTGCCTTGGCACAACTTACTCAAACAACAGTTTCCGGTTTACCTGAAAATGGTGGTGTCATTTTTGACCACACCCACAATGAGGATGAATGTCTCATTGTGCTGGATAATCTTCGCGGTGCCGGTCAATATGGGGATGTGTACGGCTGGCAGGAAGGCATGCAACAATTGGAACTGCAATGGTTCTTTCCCATGCTTCAGGCACTTAAAAACCGAAAATTGGCTGCGTTAACCATTCATGCCGGATCAGGCAAGAAAAATCGGTCATTTACACTGACGCCTAACGATTTATGGAAAATCTGGCGCCGCAGCTTGCCACTTAAATCCTATTCGGAATAATTACCGCTATGCCCAAAATTTCAACCAGACATTATTCAAGCGAAACAGCTGATGAATTGACTCAACAAGGACTGCACCCCGTGCTGGCCCGCATTTTTTCTGCAAGAGGCATTACCAGTTCAGCCCAGCTTGAAAGTGATTTAAGTGGCCTGATTCCCCCAAAACAGCTTACTAACACAGAAAAAATGGCAAGTTTGCTGGCTGATGCCATCGAACATAAGAAACGACTGCTTATCATTGCAGATTATGACTCTGATGGTGCAACAGCCTGCGCAGTGGGAATCAGAGCATTACGTGAGTTTGGCGCTATTGTGGATTACATCGTTCCTAACCGTTTTGAATACGGTTATGGACTCACACCTGAAATCGTCCAACTGGCTGCAACAAAGCAGCCGGATATTCTGGTAACCGTAGATAACGGTATCGCCAGTGTGGCGGGTGTCGCAGAAGCCAATCGATTAGGCATGGAAGTCCTTGTGACTGATCACCACTTACCTGGCGACGAACTGCCGAAAGCTGCCTGCATCGTCAATCCTAATCAGCCTGGATGCCCCTTCCCCAGTAAAAACCTGGCAGGCGTAGGCGTGATATTTTATGTCATGCTGGCCTTACGGGTAGAGCTAAGAAACCGTGGCACATTTAAAAACAAACAAGAACCTAATTTAGGCAACATTCTTGATCTCGTGGCGCTGGGCACCGTAGCTGATGTGGTTAAACTGGACGATAACAACCGCATTCTTGTTCAACAAGGTTTAAAACGCATACGTGCCGGTAAGGCCCATGCGGGCATTAAGGCCTTGTATCGTGTTGCAGGCAGAGATTATCGCAAAGCATCTACCTACGACCTGGGCTTTATGCTGGGGCCGCGCCTGAATGCGGCTGGCCGTCTGGATGATATGGCTCTGGGGATTGAATGTCTGATTACAGATGACGAATTCCGCGCGCTGGAAATTGCTCAGCGACTTGACGCACTAAACCGTGAACGACGTGAAATCGAAGCTGATATGCAGTTAAGCGCCCTTGCCGTACTGGATACCATGGTAGTTGAAGATAGCTATAGCTTAAGCCTTTACGACCCGGAATGGCACCAAGGTGTGATTGGTATTCTCGCATCCCGCATCAAAGAAAAATTTCATCGACCAGTCATTACTTTCGCCCCGGGCAACGATGGCGAAATAAAAGGCTCAGGCCGTTCTGTTGCAGGACTCCATCTGCGGGACGCGCTCGATCTGGTTTCAAAACGTCACCCCGATCTCATTAAAAAATTCGGTGGCCATGCTTTTGCTGCTGGATTAACCATTATGGAGTCCAGTTTTGATGTGTTTGCTCAGGCTTTTGAAAAAGTTTCGAGAGAACTGCTTTCTCCCAATGATCTGGAGCGCATTATCGAAACAGATGGAAACCTGCTGCCAGACGAGATGAACATGGAGCTCGCAACGTTAATAGACAACCATGTGTGGGGCCAGGGATTTCCTCAACCTACATTTCAGGATGAATTTATCGTTGAGCAGCAGCGGCTGGTGGGGGAAAAACATATGAAATTACGACTTAACAATGGTAAACGCAGCTTTGAAGCCATTCAGTTTTTCAGGGAAAGTCCTGTGCCTGACAAGATTCAGGCCGCCTTTCAGCTAAGTATCAATGAGTACAATGGCTCACGCACCTTGCAGTTAATGGTGCAACACTGTGAACCAAGCGAATAACTATCTTTAAACACCAGCTTGCCATTCTATTTATGGGCTGAATTACAAGGTTCCCTCGTGTATAATCGAGCAATTTTCTCCAGGGTAGCATTTCATGGAAGCAGAACAACTTAATACGTTAACCAGTTTATTGGAAGACTTAGGTAAAAGAACCGAAGAATTACGGGGGTATCTTTGACTTCGACCAGAAGAAAGATCGCCTGGTAGAAGTCGTTCAGTTGATGGAAGATCCTGCCATCTGGAATGACGCAAAAAAAGCACAGGACTTAGGCCGCGAACGCAGATCATTAGAATCCATTGTTTTCACGCTGGAAAAACTCGTTCAGTCACTGAATGATACCAGCGAACTATTTGAAATGGCACGGGATGAAGGCGACGACGATACCCTTGTCAGCATTGAAGCTGACACAAAAAAATTAGAAGAAATAGTGGTCGGAATGGAATTCCGTCGCATGTTCTCCAACCCGATGGATCCAAACAATTGCTTTATTGACATCCAGTCAGGATCAGGCGGTACAGAAGCGCAGGATTGGGCCTCCATGCTAGAGCGCATGTATCTGCGCTACGCCGAGCGACATGATTTCAAAGTTGAAATTCTGGAAGAATCCGAAGGGGAAGTGGCAGGTATCAAGAGCGCGACACTGAAAGTTTCGGGAGAATATGCTTATGGCTACTTGCGCACTGAAACAGGCGTACACCGTTTAGTTCGCAAATCGCCATTTGACTCCGGCAACCGTCGCCATACTTCCTTTTCCAGTGTGTTTGTCTATCCGGAAGTCGATGAATCCATTGAAATCGATATTAATCCGGCTGATTTACGTGTTGATACCTATCGCGCTTCTGGTGCGGGCGGTCAGCACATCAACAAAACCGATTCTGCAGTTCGTATTACCCACATTCCCACCAACATAGTGGTGCAATGCCAGAATGACCGCTCTCAGCACAAAAACCGCGCTGAAGCCATGAGCATGCTGAAAGCACGTATGTATGAGGCTGAACTCCGCAAGCGCATGGAAGAAAAGCAGTCCCTGGAAGACACAAAATCCGACATTGGCTGGGGTCATCAAATCCGGTCTTATGTGCTTGATCAATCACGCATCAAGGATTTACGAACCAACTTTGAAGTAGGTAATACCCAAGCTGTGCTGGATGGGGATCTGGATGATTTCATCAGCGCCAGTTTGAAACAAGGTGTTTAACGGCTTAACACGCAAAGATTAATTAAAAGATTCTTCAAACATTTTGTGGGTGGAATTAAGTTTCAGTATCCAATTGCAGCAGGTTCCCTCGCCCCTTGTGGGAGAGGGACAGGGAGAGGGGTAAAATGTACCTCACAGCACACCCTCTCCCCACCCCTCTCCCATCAAGGGAGAGGGAGTTAGCGCATAACGTTGTTTACCAAAAATGAACCGGACAGATTATAGATAAAAAGGCTACAAGAATGAGCGAACAAGAAAACCAACCAGTACAAGATACCAACCAGATTTTCGAAGAGCGCAGAGGCAAATTGAAGGCACTGCGTGAGCAAGGGGTAGCCTTTCCCAATGATTTCAATCGCGAACATTTGGCAGCTGATCTTCACGCGCAAAATGAAAATAAAACCAAAGAAGAACTGGAAGAAAGCCCAGTAAGCGTCAGCGTTGCAGGCCGCATGATGTTAAAACGGGTGATGGGAAAAGCCAGTTTTGCGACCATTCAGGATATGAGTGGACGCATCCAGTTATATATTACAAATGATCACGTAGGTGAAGCCGAACACGACGCATTCAAACACTTTGACTTAGGTGACATCATAGCCGCCAAGGGCGTGTTATTCAAAACAAAAACGGGCGAACTCTCTGTTCGCGCGACTGAAATTCGGCTTTTAACCAAGACACTGCGCCCGCTTCCAGAAAAATTCCATGGCCTTACTGACCAGGAACAAAAGTACCGCCAGCGTTATCTGGATCTGATTACCAACGAAGATACGCGCAAAGTATTCGCTACCCGTTCCAAAATCATTCAGGGAATCCGTGAATTTCTGGTACGCCACGGCTATCTGGAAGTAGAAACCCCCATGATGCACCCTATCCCGGGTGGCGCTGCTGCGCGCCCCTTTATGACGCATCACAACACGCTCGATATGCAATTGTATCTGCGCATTGCACCTGAGCTGTATCTGAAGCGCCTGGTAGTAGGCGGTATGGAAAAAGTGTTCGAAATCAACCGTAACTTCCGCAATGAGGGTATGTCTACTCGCCATAATCCTGAATTTACCATGCTGGAATTTTACGAAGCTTATCGCGACTACCGTTACATGATGGATTTTACCGAAGTCATGTTCCGAGAAGTAGCGCAAAACGTATTGGGGACAACTCAGGTTACTTACCAGGGACGTGAACTGGATTTGGGCCTGCCTTTCGCCCGTTTGACGATTGCGCAAGCCATCCGGAAATACAACCCGGAATACACTGACGTGCAATTAAACGACCGTGCATTCCTGATCAGCAAATTCAACGAACTGAAAGTCAGCTACAAGGAACACGACGGCGTTGGTGGCTTGCAGCTCACCCTGTTTGAAGAAAATACAGAACACTTGCTGTTCGATCCCACTTTCATCATTGATTATCCGGCAGAAGTGTCACCATTGGCGCGCAGTAACGATAGCAACCCTGAAATTACAGAACGTTTCGAACTGTTCATGGTAGGGCGTGAAATTGCCAATGGTTTCTCAGAGCTAAACGACCCGGAAGATCAGTCCGAGCGTTTTATGAGCCAAGTACAGCAAAAAGACGCAGGTGATGCAGAAGCCATGCACTATGATGCAGATTATATCCGCGCACTGGAATACGGCTTGCCACCTACTGCAGGTGAGGGAATTGGAATTGATCGTTTGGTCATGCTATTGACCGACAGCCCAAGCATCCGGGATGTGATTTTATTCCCGCAAATGAGACCAGAGCAATTATAGAATCTGCTTACATATCAGTTTTTTCTTGCCAACCCTAAGGAGAAATACAGTGAAACCGAACAAAACCATTCGAAACTGTGTCATTGCATTCAGTCTTATTGGGCTGGCCGCTGCCGCCCCATTAACCTTCGCAGTGGAAGGCACATCCAGCTCGGCCAACACTGTTCACAAAACCACTAAAAAACACACCACAAAGAAAAAACATCCCAAAAAAATATGCAATGATTGCGGCATAGTCCAGGATATCAGGGAAATTGAACAGGAAGGTGAAGTCAGTGGTTTAGGGGCTGTTGCTGGAGGCGTTGCAGGCGCCCTGTTAGGGCATCAGGTCGGCGGAGGAACTGGCAAGGATGTTGCCACCATTGCTGGCGCTGCTGGGGGTGCATACGCCGGCCACATCATCGAGAAAAAAGTGAAGAAAACCAAGCATTATGAAATTACAGTCAATATGGAAGATGGCAAAAACCAGGTGATTACACTACAAGAAGCCCCAGCATTTTCTGTTGGCAGCAAAGTTAAAATTGTAGATGGTAAATTGGAAAGAAATTGAGCTGACAGATTCATAGTAAGGCTCAAAAGGCCCCGGAAGTTATCTGGGGCCTTTTTTATTCAGGAATGTTAAAGCTGCACCTATTAATTTGTTAATACTGATTTATAATGGTAGTATTGAATATAAAAATAACAATGTCATACAATTGCAGGCAATAATATCACTTCTATATATAACATGATATAGCACATCTTCCACTTGAAAAATTGGGGTAATGCAATGCAACTACTTATTTCTCAAACAATGTGGCGTAGTATCAACACCCTGATAATTTCTGCATTATTGTCCATCCTCTCACCCCCCTCTCTTGCCAAAGATACCAAAATCACCATCGCAGCCCCCGGCCCCGGCAATCTACTTTTTCTTCCCATAGATCTTGCCAAAAAGATTGGTGCTGATACTGCCCAGGGTGTAGACCTCGAGGTTCGCTACTTTGGTGGTGGGCCACAGGCTTATCAGGACATGCTGGAAAAAAACAGCGATTTCAGCGTAGGGGGCATGGCGGCACTCGCTGAGCAACGCGCATCGGGCAATCCTGTTATCTGTATTGCTGCCATCTCAAGAGTGCCGGCTTATTCCCTCATGGTGCGTAGCGACCTGAAAGATAAGATCAAGAAGATTTCAGATTTGAAGGGCCACATTATCGGCGTTAAAGGCCATACAAAGGGAGGCCGTTCGACTACCCAGATGTTTACCGAATATATGCTTATGCGCTCAAACATCCCGCTCGGCAGTGTCAATTTCTTGCCTGCAGGCCAAAATTATGTTGACCAGCATGCTGCTCTGGCAAGTGGCGCCGTAGATGCGTTAATGGGTGACGAACCGTTTGCCTCCAGACTGAAAAATGAGGGGATTGCTATAGTCCTGGCTGATTTTCATGATCTTGCCTCTGTCAAGAAACTGATGGGTGGATTATTCATGAATGCTCAGATGGCAACGCGCGAAGACGTGATTGCCAACAACCCGGAAGCGGTGGAAAAAATGGTCAAAGTGCTTAGAAGTACGCTAATTTGGATCAACAAACATTCAGCGCAGGAAATTATAAATGCACTCAATTTAAAAAATGAAGAGGATCGATTATCTTTAAAATCCGCCCTCAGTAAATATAAAAATATGTACACGCCTGACGGCACCTTCTCCGATGAGCAAGTAAAAACAGCTGAACAATTCTTTCATCAGGTCTCCCCTTATAGTGGACCCCTTAGTCAAGACAATAAACCATCGAGTTTAAGAGGGTAACCTTTCACATGCAGCGGAATGGCGCTGCCCCAGTTTTGTTTCTGTATTTTGTTCCTGAGCGAGTTTTTTTCTCTCACTGAATTTATCCACAATACTTGCTCCGCCGCCGCTCGCTGTTTGA
>JAYVLG010000011.1:0-4964 GCA_043759595.1 Sulfurirhabdus sp.
TCCCGTATGCAGGTCGTCCTGCTTTTACTTTTTTATAACCGGTCGTCCGGATATTTTTGTATTTAATATCAGTAGTGTCCGGCAATTTAGTTGAATAGATTCAGTTGGTTGTTGTTTTGCTGTGTCTTCATTTGTATCTCCGAGTTTTTAAGTAATTGATCAAGTGGTGTTTTCTCGAAAAGGGCCAGGCTTAGAATTTGTAGAATTGTGTAAAGCGAAAGATCGGTATTGAGACGTTTTTTTACGATGGCAACCAGGACGTAAACGGTGATGGCGATCCATATTTGAGTCTTGACCGCATTCTCGGTGGTGCCGTAAAAGCGCTTGATCCGCAGATGCTGCTTGATCCATTTGAAGAATAATTCGACCTGCCAGCGGCAACGATACAGCTGAGCGATTGTCAACGCAGGCAAATCGAAGTTGTTGGTCAGGAAGACCAGATGCCTGTCGTGTTCGGCATCGTAAAACTTGATGCGTCGCAGGTGCTGCGGGTAATCTTGGTTTGCCTTGGAAGCCGTCAATGCAATGGTCTGATCGCAACGCAGACCCGTGGTTTTGTCCACGGCACGCGAGTAGATGCGGCGACAGAGCAGATTGGATTTGCCACGAATAACGAAGAACGCTTGTGCTTGATGCAGCGTGAACCAGCGGGCGAAATCGGTGAAGCCCCGATCCATGATGTAAAAACTGCCGGCTTCGGGTATCAGGGTGTCGAGCACATTGACCTCGTGCATCTTGCCGTCGCTGATGTGGATGAAGGTTGGAATATTGCCGCGCAGGTCGAGCAGCGTATGCAGTTTGACTGCCGCCTTCGCCTGCCGGAAGCGAGCCCAGGGAAAAACGCTCAAGCACAAGTCGATGGTCGTGGTATCGAGTGCGTAGGCCGTCTGTTCCAGTTCTACCGCAAAGCCGTCGCTGGCATAGAGCTTTCTGGCAGTCTGGATCAAGCTCATCGCGAAATCGGCGTAGATGCGCCAGTCGCGAGATTCGTTGGCATCGGCTAATGTGCTGCGGGCGATGTTGCCACGGATGCCCAGATGATAAAGTTTGGCCTGGTGAGCGCGCAGACAGGTCTCGATATCGCGCAGGCTTTCGCGATAAGTCAGTTGTGCGAAGGCCATTGCCAGAAACTGGTCGAGATGCGAGAAAGTCTTGGTTGGATATTTGGAGGGATAACGCTGCACATAGCGGCGAAACGTGTGAAGGGGTAAGTATTCCATGAGTTGTGCGAACACCAATTTGCCTGAATACATGATGAGAAACCGTAGGGTGAAAACCCCAGTTTCTCAAACAATTCAGATTCAAGTCGGTGACACCCATAAACATGTTGTTTCCTATTTCAGATCAATCTGTTATATAACCGTCTTGGCAAAATTGCCGGACACTACTGATTTAATATAAACATTTTATATATGCCGTACAAAACACTTTTAAATACATCTTAAAGACGAAATGTTAGTAAAGGTTTAAGCCCACCATGCGATAAAGAAGTGTTTAAATCCACACCCTTCATTCCCCAACCCGATTAACCAAACGTTAACCCCCTTGTAACGTTTTCGTCACACAAACAGCTTAATTTCTACTTGTGGAAACTGATGACAGGGAGAGCAATATGCTGCAGCAGCAAACGCAATTCATACAACATGAAACACATCAACTGATTTTAAGTTTTGCGCGCACTGAGTCTGAAGTGCGTGAAGCGCAAAGGTTGCGTTACAAGATTTTTGCTGAAGAAATGCAGGCGCGCCTGCCCGGCAAGGAATCGGGGCTGGATGTGGATAAATATGATGCCCATTGTGAGCACCTATTGGTGCGGGATGCAGACACGAATGAAGTGGTGGGCACCTACCGGATTTTGACGCCTTCACAGGCTAAAAAGATGGGGGGATATTATGCTGAGAGTGAATTTGATCTGGACCGACTGGCAAATCTGCAAACTAATATGGTGGAGGTGGGGCGTTCTTGCGTGCATGCCGATTACCGGAGCGGTGGGGTGATTTCGCTGTTGTGGTCTGGTTTGGCGCAATACATGCAGAAAAACCGGTTTGATTATCTGATAGGGTGTGCAAGCATCAGCATGATTGATGGTGGACATAATGCAGCCAGTATTTATAATAAACTCAAGGTGGCTAGCATGAGCCCAATGGAGTGGCGGGTTTTTCCCCGGTGTGCATTGCCTTTGGCTTCATTGGATGGGGATGCGGAAGTGTATCTGCCGCCGCTGATTAAAGGGTATTTGCGCTTGGGGGCTTATGTGTGCGGCGACCCGGCATGGGACCCTGATTTCAATACAGCGGATTTGCTGATGCTGATGCCAATGTCGAAAATGAACCCGCGCTACGCTAAACATTTTTTGGGTAAATGAGATTGAGTCTGGCAGCCTGATTTTCCATCATCCTTTGCCAACTCAACAAAGTTGTTAGTGGATTACAGTGCAGCATTTACCGCAGAGGCGCTGAGGCGCAGAGTTGATGTGCCATAAAAATAAAACTGTTATGCATTGTTATCTGGCTAGGCTGCTAACCCTCACAAAGCATTGCTTTTCTCCGCGCCTCTGCGGTTAATAAGCGGTTTCTGGATTTGCTATAACGCCACAATCAATATGAACTATCCATTTAGCTGAGATTTCTTGCTAAACAGGTCATTTTTTAGCGATATGGTTATAATAAATATTGTTATTAACAATTGCCCTGTCTGGCTGAGGTTTCCAGGTTGAACCGAAACAACCGTTTTACCTTTTATTTCCGTGTCTGCCGGCTTGTGTTGCATGTGCTTTATGGCATGGCAATTGCAGGGGTGATTTTTCCGTGGTTGTCACAAAAATCACGCAACAGGGTTACGCGGTACTGGTCGAATAGTTTGCTGGGTATTTTGAATGTGCACATTCACCTGAAAGGGGTGGCGCCGGATTTAGCTTCCCATAATGTGATGTTTGTGGCGAATCATGTTTCCTGGCTGGATATTCATTTGCTGAATGCTGTGCGTCCGGCCCGTTTCGTGTCGAAATCCGAAGTGCGAGACTGGCCTGTTATTGGCTGGCTGGCGCAAAAGGTGGGCACGCTTTTCATTGAACGCACCAAGCGCCATGACACGGCACGGGTTAACCATGCGGTGTCAGCTGCATTAAACAATGGGGATTGTATTGTTGTTTTTCCGGAAGGCACGACTTCCAGCGGGAAAATAATGCGGCCATTTCATGCTTCGTTGCTGCAACCGGCTGTGCCCAGCCAGAGCGTTATTTGGCCGATAGCACTGCGCTATGTGCATGCGGATGGTTCAATTAATACTGCCCCGGCATATGCAGATGATATTACATTGAAAGATTCCATGGTGCAGGTATTAAGTCAGCCGGTTATCCATGCCGAGATGATGTATCTCGAGACAATTTCAGCTCATGGTAAAACCCGGAAAGAACTGGCAAAGGCTGCCGAGCGGGTTATTTCCAGCGCTTTGAACCTGGTAGTCCCTGGCAAGGGATCTGGAAAACCTGACGATCTTCCAGCCGCACAGCAGAAAGTTCCCCTCCCCACAGACAGCCACTGTCCAGCGCCATAAAATTCTTCTCCAGCCTTAACCCCAGTGCAGACCAATGCCCGCAGATGATGGTGGTGTCGGCACTTGCGCGGTCCGGGATTTGAAACCAGGGTAGGTAGCCTTCGGGCGGGTTATCGGGTTTGCCTTTGAAGTCAAAATCCATTTCGCCTTTCGGGGTGCAAAAACGCATGCGGGTCATGGCGTTGGTGATGATGCGCAGTCGGTCAATACCCTTGTGGCTGTCTTTCCACTTGACGGGTTTGTTGCCATACATTTGCCCCACAAATTCCAGATGATGTTCGCTGCGCAGCGCATTTTCCACTTCATTGGCTAATGCCTGGGCCTGTTCAATGCTCCATTGGGGCAGCAGTCCCGCATGCACCATGGCAAAATTGTTTTCTACATGCAGCAGACGTTGGTGTCTCAGCCAGTGGAGTAATTCTTCACGGTCCGGCGCTTCCAGAATATCCTGAATGGTGTCGTTACGGTGCGGCGGTGCGAACCCCCCCGCCACGACCAGCAAACTTAAATCATGGTTGCCCAGTACGGCGATAACACTGTCGCCCATTGCTTTTACCCAGCGCAATGTTGCCAATGAATCCGGTCCGCGGTTGACCAGATCGCCGACCAGCCACAATTTGTCCCGCGCAGGGTTGAACTGGATAAAATCGAGTAATTGCTGCAATTCTTTGAAACAACCTTGAAGGTCGCCGATTGCGTAGGTGGCCATAGCGTTAGTTGTCTCTGTAGTGGGGGAGTGGTTTCAGGATGTTGCTGTTCGGGTTATGATGGGCCAATTATAATGACAACTGCCCTGTGTTGTCATCGTTAAAACCAGGAGGGAAGATGGATCTTTTGTGGTGGCACTGGATAGCTGCCGGGATGGTGCTGGTGATATCAGAACTTTTTGTCCCGATGTTTTTCATATTGTGGTTTGGTATTGGTGCGATCATGGTAGGTGTGGTGATGCGTATCATGCCGCTTTCCACCGCCATGCAGTTTTTTCTTTGGGCTATTTTTTCGATTGTCATGGTGGTTGCCTGGTTTCGCTTATTCAAAAATCCGGATAGAACCAAAGCAGGTATTTCAAAAGAAGCGTTTCTTGGCGAAACAGGTCTGATCACCAAGGAAGTCTCTGCCATGGGGAAAGGTGTGATTCGCTTTCAGAAACCCATACTGGGTTCAGATACCTGGCCAGTGATTGCGGATGACACCATTCCGGCGGGTGAAAGGGCAAAAATTGTGGATGTGATAGGCCAGACGCTTAAAGTGCTGAAAGCTTGATTGGTGCTTATGCAGAAACCCCTGATACTCCCTCCCCCTTGATGGGGGAGCAACCGTGTTTCAAGTCAAGCGTTTTTTTGGTTCCACGAAGCATTGTTTTTCAACATTGAGTTCATAATGGTTAACAATTTTCTCATGCAGGCAAC
>JAYVLG010000012.1:0-9204 GCA_043759595.1 Sulfurirhabdus sp.
ACACTTGTACTCGCCTAAATAATGGTTTATTTAACCTTCAACCCCCGCATGCGCAGGGAAAACACTGGTCCATATTCTTAATGAAATCAACAACTTACGTAATTTGTAAAACCACACCAAATTTGCTACCCTATTTGGCAAAAGAAATTAATTGAATACCATCGCTGTCAATTAACTGATAGCGGTGTTTCCCAAGGGATATCATAGATATCCCAGTTTCTGTTTTTGCCGCATAAACCAATAAAGCGGCCTTGGGTGATGATCGAACAACTGCATCCCAGAGCAACAACATTTGTTTTTTTGACAAGCTGCCGACGTAGACGCCAGGACGAATTTCAAGTAACTTTCGGCTTATTTGGCCTTCCAGCACCTTTTCTGGAAACAATAAATCAATCAACAGCATTGGCACCCAACACCTCCTGAATGATGTTGACAAGTTTGGACGGCATCATTTCTTTATAAAACAAATCTCTACACGCGGCTCTAGTCCGTTGCTCTACCTGAAATTGAGATGTAGCAACTAACTCAAAGGCCAAGGGAACAACCGTTTTGAATTTCACCGTATCTGCCACGTCGAAAACGAAACTGCGCGGATCACCATTGTGGATAAAGCCAATGGCAGGGCTATAGCCTAGAGCAAGTATTGCAGCCTCAGTGACCCCATATAAAGCAGATGTAGCCGTACTAATAGCCGCGTTTAATGGGTCACTCATATTTTGACTGCGACCGCTCCAATTAATTTTGTTTTTAACCGCCAACGCTTCATAAATACTTTTTACTTTGCCACCTTCAACGCCACGTAGTTGATCGATAGACCTCCGTTCTGGTGCGACTTCATCAAACATCATGAAATAAATGCGCCGGGCAACCTGAAGTCGAGTTCCCTCATCCAACCTTAACTTTGCTTGGTGCAACAAAGCTGATGAATTCGATCTGGGATTGCAAGCTCCATAAAGTCGCACAGCGGCCTCGCCAACCCAAAGAACCAACGCATCCTCTAAAGCACATAAAGCAATCGCAGCATGACTCACGGAGACGCCCGGCCCCAGCATAAGAACGCTAGTTCGCCCAATAGGGATTTGAGTACGAGCACTTCCTGAAATAGTGACAAGCCCATGCCCATCACGCTCAAGAATAGTCCTCTCAAAATAAAGAAAACTAATTCGTTCCGAAATCGGCATGGGATAACCGAGCGAATCACGCATATCAGTTAGTTGTATAGTTCAGGATTTACCCAAGCCGGACCCCGATTCAACGGGTCCCAATACGGCATTTTTGTCGCGGCCTCAACCGGCACACAACCTTCTTCGGGCCACGGAAGGACACGAGACATCCACCTGTCCTCAGCACTCGCATCGACTTCCATCTTGAATTCAACAATCCGACCAAAGCCCATGCGCGACTTCGGACCGAGATAGGTGATGTAACCCGCCTCTGGAGCCAGTAACTCAGTCAGCCGATTCATATCCCCCATGCACCAGGCCGACAACTCGGTAACAGTGCGCACCGGAAAGAATTTGAACATCTGTTTGAACGTCCCCCGAACGGTATCAAACTTGATCCCGTAAGGCTTCAGTGGAAACCTTGTTTTTACATCCAACTGCCCCGCCTCAAGGCGAGCGGCGTAGTCATACGGGTCACTCTTGCGCGTCCAAAACCGCATGGAATGCTCACCAGGAGCTGTAGGCAAAAGAACGCTGGCCTTCCAGCAATCCAACGCGCCACGCACATCCCGTTCAAGCGGCAACTCCAAATCAGCAGACTCAAACCACGAAGACGAAAGATCAGCCTGACGCTTTTCCTGCGCAAGCGCAAAGCCAACCAAGGCGTCCAGGTGAAGCGGATAAGCGCCCACGACAATCGGCGTAGCCAGCGTCCAGGTCAACTTGAGCGGAGTCACGCTGGCACTCCAGCGTCCTTAGCAGCCGCACGCGGCGTGAAGAACTCCATCATCGACTCAGCCGTCAAAGTGCCAATCGCAGCGATAGCTGGAACACAAAAGGCAGCGTGGGCCTCAGCCGTCAACGTAGCATCCGCCGAATCGTGTCCGTCAGCAAAAATCTGATAACGCTGATCATTGCGAGTAAGGGCCAAATCCGCAGAATAGCGACCAAAGCCAGTGCGAATCCAACCACCAAGCGCCTGCTCACGCACCAGCGCTTGCAAGGCCAGCAGCAACAAGCCCACATGGGCATCCGACACGTCATTCTGCAAATCGATCAAACAATACATGGGCGTGCCACGCATGATTGTTTCGACCGTAAACATATTCGAGAGGTCTTTTTTCCCAGCCACGTCAGTGCTCTTAATCTCCCCAGCCTTCGCAGCCGCTTTGCTATCTTTGCGCTCTTTGCGCCCAGACAACGTTTCCCCTTGTTTTTGTCCAACTGAAACAAGTACGTTTTCGATGTACTGCTCCATCTCATGCACACTGATGACCCGCGCCACATCATCAATGCGAAACGACGTGCGCTTATCGGTAATGCCAAAGCCTTCCAAAGGGCCAACCACCCCATCACCAATAAAACCCGTTGGCACCCAATCATCGCCAAAATGCGACGGGACGATCCGAGCCGCGATGGTGTCAGCCAACACAGGCACAAGATCATTCGTGCAAAACCGTGAACGAAGCAACCGCGTACCACCACCAAACAGACCCATGTAAACGTTGTCTCGGGCTCGAAGCGCCTCTTCAACCGTCAAATCCGATTCAGGCGAAGCCGTGACAGCACCGGCCGACAACCCAGCGTACAAATCGACCTTCACCTTGCCTGAAACCACAATGTGATCAAGAACCAAAGCCGCAGCCTTACGACGCAGACGACCGCGCAAGTCATTACCCGGAAAGATAGGAAATGTGCGCTTGCCCGTCCGTGTAATCAACGACTGCTTTTGAGTCAGCGTCACATTTTTCTCACCACCAGAATCGCCAACAGCAGCGCAATGCATTGGGGACAGGAGGCGAAGAACGCCTTCAATTTTGTTGCTTACAGTCATGGAAATACCTTTTAAATTAAATTATCGAACAAAGAAAACATCAAGAAAACAAAGCTTGGGGCCTGACCGCAGACGGCTCCGCATAAAGCAATGCCGTCAGCGCCCACAACTCACCAGGCGTACAGCTTTGCAAAATACGGACATCGAATCGCACCCTGGTATCGGTTTGCGCCAAGCGGTGCAGATCATCGCGAATCATTCCGTGAACCGGTTCATCCAAGTCACGAGACAAGCGCATGAATGGGCTTTTAAGCGCAGCGCCCTTGCGGCCTGTAGAGGCCACCACAGCAAGCGTTCTGGCCGCTTCAACGGCAATTTGCAGGTGTTTGCGGCGAATCGTCACATTGTTTTCACCCTGACGAATCTGGAATACCTCTTGGCTGGTGTTGACCGTGGCCCGCCAAACAATGTGCTGGCGTTTTTGATCCCCCATGACCCAAATCCAATCGCCCTTGGGTGGATGCATGAGCCAGTAAGCAATATCAGCATTCGACGCTGCCGGAAATACGCCCTCGGAACACATGACAGTCTTCAAGGCCTTTTGAGTGAAATCCACGTTCCATGCACCAGCACACCAACCGCACAAGAATTTAGAGCCAGGACTTTTCATTGAGCCGTAATCGGTGAAACTGCTTTCAGGCGCAAAAGGCATCACCAGATCACCCGCCGAATAAGTGTGTCCACAAAATGCACAAGCACCATCGCACTTGGCCGTAAAGGCACCGACAGGCACGCGCCCCGCCGCCTGCAAAGCAATACGGGAAGGACTCAGAAGTGGCGCGTTCATTTCAACACCCCGCCACGTTTGTTCTCTTCCATCCGCATGCCAGGGCGAGGCCGAATCAAGCGACCGTAACCGCGCGCAGTCAAATTTCCAACGAACCACATGCCATCAAGATCCGCATGCACAATGACCAGGGCGTCCACCAAATGAACAAACATCCCCGTCAAGCCAGTTGACGTTTCCAGATTCATGCCCCGCTCACGAATGATCTCCGCCGTCGAGATCTCCAGCTGATCAGCTGTCGGGCAATCAAACCCGTATTTTTCGCACGTCGCCTCAATCGAAGTCAACACCCGCTCTGCAATCAACGCCCCAACCTCTTGCGCCCGCGCTTTCGGCGACTTGCGTTTGATCGCCATTTCACGGACCCAATAGGCTTGAGGTGCATGAGACAACTTCACGCCAAACTGCAAACTCTCCATTTGCACCTTGCAGGGGCGCTTCGCATATGCACTCACCGCCAAAATGGCAGCACCGGCCACCGCCGTTACCAACGGCTCCCGCTCGCTGTCAGCCAGCAAGCCAACCCAACCCGTACCCCCCACGACACGGATGCCAGGGCGCTCATTCAGGGTCTTACCCTCGACATCGCGGTGGAAAAGGGCCGCAGGCACCTCCGGCAACTTTGCCAGCATCTCCCTGAAGTGGCTCGCATAAAGCGTGACCCCCTCCGGAAAGCTGATTCGTAAAAGTGTTTGTGTTGACATTGAAATCCTCGTAGTTGCGAAGCTGTAATTAAATAATGACTGTAGAATAGCACGCATTCCACCGTTATTTCCCGATAAAACAGAACCGAGTGTATTAAATGAACGTCACCGTGACAATCCCCAGCCATTGGCTTGCGTCCTACGGACTGCCCGGCCATTTGCAGAACAACAACCAGGAAGTCACAGCCACGCTCAAGAGGGTGATGCTGCACATTCTTCAAACGCCATTGAGTGACGAAGCGATCATCCAGCTGGGCACCCCCCTACCCGACGATACAGATACAGGCGCGAACCACCGCGTCATGTTCAGCCTGTCAGCCGTGCCATCCAGCGTCTTGCAAACACTTGCCACACAGCACCAACTCACCGCAGGGCCAACCGCCAAGCGCTTGCTCGGCATGGTTGCGCTGGGAGCCCTTGAGGGGCCAGCCGTAGACCAGACTGAGACAACCGTTGATGCAACGCACCCCCTTGCCAAACTCAACCAATCCATGCAAGCGCAGGAATCTCGCGGATCGCAAGCGCAACTCTATGACAACATCTGGGAAACATTGACGACCGGCAAAATCGGCATGGTCGAAGGCGGCACCGGTATTGGCAAAACCCGCGCCATGATGGCCTGCGCCGTGCGCTGGGCAAAAGAGCGCGAAGCCAACATAGGCATTTGTGCGCCAACCATCGCGCTCCTACGTCAACTCACCAGCGAGCACCAACGCCAACATGGCGCTACCGCAGGCGACGTGCCCCCAATTCGCCTGATGATTGGCCGACGTGAATTTGTCGGCGAATTCGATTTGCTTGAATTTCTAGCCGACAAAGGCAAAAAATGGGACACCCCGGAAGTGCGGTCCTGGCTGCAGTCCAACCGAATCGCCAACCCAGACACAACCAGCCAAAGCAACTGGCAAATGCAATCGTTGCTCGATATCGCGCCTGACATCCCTGCCGACGAAGTGCGGCTGGGCGAGGTCTGCCCTGCAGAGGACCGTGGCTACAAAGCCTACCGAGAACAATTCATTCAGGATGAGGACGACGCCATCCCGACGATATTGCTGTTCACGCACGCCATGCTGGCCCAAGACATGCGGCGAAAAATCACCATTGCAGGCCAAGACGAAAGCTACAAGACCCTGCAAGCTTTCTACGTCCAGGCGATACGCGACACCAAAGGCAAAAAACGCAAAAATGATGAAGCCGACTTTGCGCAGATTGAAGCCATGGAAAGAGAACTTGGAATCTCCCTGAATGTTGCCACCAATGGCAAAGGATTTCTCCCGTCCTTCACCACCCTGATGATCGACGAGGGCCACCTGCTTGAATCCTCATTCAGTTCTGCGATGTCGGACTACCTTTCTTTGAGCGCAATCTTGGGAAGCCTGCACGAGTACAAAGCTATGGGCGGAAAAATAACCAGCGCAAGCATTCAATCCGTCAAGGAAAGCATCCAAACCCTAATCAACAACGCCCCCGGCGTGGACAGACGCGACTTTGTGGCATTGGCCAGCGACATTAATTCTCAGTTAATACCCTGCCTCACGGCAATACGCGTGGTGTGCGAATCCATCGGAAAAGTCAAAGATGTTGACAGCGAAAAATTCCGCCTCTCACTGAAGATCAGACGTGCGGGCGTGATTCTCGGAATCGCAGCCAGCGAAGGCCGGAGATCGAGTTTCTTGCGCCACTCCCCAATTCGTGAACTCCCGCAAATTTACGTCAGCAACGCCAATATCCAATCCGTCCTGTCGCGATTGTGGTCAAGTCTTCAAAGCGCAGCCTTGGTTTCTGCAACCCTGTACATCAACAACAACGACGGCCCGAGTACAAAATACATGGCCTCGCTATTGAACGTGCCCAATGATCGCCTGAAAACGTTCGCCCCGGTCACGGCACCGTGGAGCACCGCCTGCGTGAAAGGTGTTTGGCTTGCGCAAAGTGCCCCACCATGGCTCTATCCACCGATCCAAAACGAGCCCGGAAGCCGTATCAAACGCACACCCGGCGAGCGGGCGCAGGCAGAGATAGATTGGCACAAAGACCTGGCAGAAGAATTGAAGCGAATATGGGAAACCGCAGCAGGCGGCATCCTGGTACTTTGCACGAGCTACGCCACGGTCAACGCCGTGCATGAAATCCTGACCGAAGAAGGAGGCGACTTGACAATCAGCATGGTACGAGCCAACCCCAAACATTCGATGCGGACCCAGACACAAATGTTCTTGAGACTGTCACACCGCGGACTGAAGCCGCTCTGGTTAGCAGTGGGCTCAGCCTGGACAGGTGTTGACATCGGCGGTCACGACCCGTGGGGCGACCTGTTTGGTGCGCCGCTCAAGGCTGGTGCTGACAACGTGCTCACCGACCTCGTAATTCCCCGGCTGCCCTACGGGACCAACCAAAGCCTCTCCCACCTCCTGCGCATGCGTACCAGCCCATCAATGCCATGGGACTTGCTTGATGCTTCATTGCGCTTAAAACAAGCCCTTGGACGCCTTGTACGCCGTGCCGATCTGCCAAAAAACAGGCGCATATTTTTACTGGACGCCCGAGTGACCGACCCAACAATGGCAGGCCGACTCGTTCCATTCACGAAAACATTTTCAGCTTACAAACGCGAAACCTACGCAAAACCAAATTGAAAGGATTGCAGCTCTGCCGGGTGTTGAATTGATCACCGCCTACGGTCCACCGACCGCAGGCCCCTCACCTTTCGAGATCTATTCCTACCTGATTAACCTCCTTACCACCCACGATCCCAACGCCATTGACATAGGTGATGTCCACGATCTCGCCCTCATAAACCCGCCTGGACAAAGCACTAACAGCATGACGCGCCGCTTCCCCGCCGCGACCAATCTTTTGAATTACCACGCCGTCATCAACGTCAAGAATCTTCCCACTGTACGAGCCATCCGTAACAACATCCATTACTCCACAAACAGGAGCTGCCTTTTCGTGCGACAAAGGTGCGTTAGCTTCCTCAATTTGAGAACGACGTAGAGCCACCCTTTCCATTATTTCTTCTAGTCCAAACCGGACTTTAGGAGGTATCCGAGACGAAGGATAAAAAGCCTCAACCAACGTCAACGCCGACACGGCATCTTTAATGCCTGCAATATCAGCCAAGGCCTCAATATCGGATATGTCATGAGACCCATCAATCCCTTCGGCCCGCATCGACATGCATTTCATTGCGAACAGATATTCAGGCGTAGGAACATGAATACGCAGACCACCAGCCGGAGAAGCTCCGAAACTTTCCATGAGTCGCATTTGCTCCTTACCCGAAGTAAATCCTTTCACACCATCATTAAGCCAGTCTTCCGGCCATCCCTCTTCGAGAGCAACCACCAAGGCAGATCGCCGCAAAAAGTCAGGTGAACCACGAACCACAGCGTCAACATCACGAGTTGCCTGTCTAATGTCAAAAGCCAAGGCCAACGCAGCACCGCCATAAATGGATAGATCGATCAGAATCTCTGCTTCTTTTGCCATGACATCAATTTTGCTAAGACCTCGCAAAATATCATCTCTACCGAGCATCGCCATACAAATTCCTTTTCAAATCAACTACCGATACCAACAGTATCCCGGCGCGGCCTATACAAAGGATCAGAGCCAACAAAAATCATTCGGCGACGAAACGCGGTAGGACTTTCGACGAGAAACGTTGCCTTTAAAGATTCAAGGCCACCGGGGAAAAAGGGGTGCTTCAAGAAACGGCACGGTTTACCGGTCCACTCTGGCACAGGAAGATGGTTGCGAAGTGCCAGGTGCTCTGCTACAGCCGCCAAATACGCATTAGTTCTATTTTCAGCCACGACAGAAGGCTCACCTTGTAGCATGAACTCACGCTGTGCGCGATCCTGCTCGATATAAAACTCATCCAAGAATTCACGGATAAAACTATCCGTATCACCAAATTTCCTGCCGAGAGTAACCGCATCTTGAAGCGAACGAGGACGCCCAACCCCAACTGTTTTTAAAACTGGTATATCGGGCTTAGGGAGACGACCTTCCCGGTTTATGATGAACTTTCGCAGTCCCTCCTGTGAGACTGTCACACCATTAGCTGCGAGCCATTCGCACGCTTGCAAGTTTGTATAGCCCTTCGCCTTCAACTCAAGCAATTGCTCTTTAAACGGCTCCAACTTCGAATGTTTGCCTTTGGGTCGAACGTGTGTTTTGAATTCTTCAATATTCATAGGGACTATGCTAAACGTTAGTAATGGTGATATTTTAGCTTAGTTGGCACACAAATACAACCGTCCACCACTGTTTGCAACGTTTATGCACTACACAATACAAGCTCTGGTTACCCCCTTAGCACGTCACCGCCCCACCCCCGTATCAACCCCGTTACCCCCAACAACTCCCACACCATCCTTGTAGGCAATCTCCACGACTTCCCCAATCCCTACCAGCGCGGACAAGCGAGACAACAGGTGCCGAACAACATCACCATCCCGGTTGACTTTCTGGGTTGCCACGCCATCAACCACATCAAGCACTTTCCCGATAAAGGAGCCCTCGGCAACAAGGTCTGCCGACTTGCCAGCCGACCGAACGACCTGTCTTGGAACCGCCAAATCCATGTCGTCCAGGGGGTATCCAGCACGTCGCTCAGCAGGCGACATATCAAGGCGTGTCTGCGTCAAACGCGCTTCTGCCTCACCGGCCAGACTTTTGTATTGATCCATGGGCGACAAAATAATGCGG
>JAYVLG010000013.1:0-9575 GCA_043759595.1 Sulfurirhabdus sp.
GCCCGGCGCGTGTACTCGACCAAGACCGACCGAATCACAGGAGTGATCTGCGATCAGATGATTCGACTCAACGGCTTTTACGTGGCTCAGGACTACCCCGAGCATTTGAGGCGTATCCGATACAAAGACGCCGAGTCGGGCAAGACGCTGGTGTTTCTGACCAACAATACGAGTTTGCCACCGTTGACCATAGCCGCGTTGTACAAGAGTCGCTGGCAGGTGGAGTTGTTCTTCAAATGGATCAAGCAACACCTGCGTATCAAGCGTTTCTTGGGAACGAGCGAGAACGCGGTGAAGACGCAAATCTGGTGCGCCGTGTCCACCTACGTGCTGATTGCCATCGTTAAAAAGGAGCTTCATCTCAATGCCTCGCTCTACACTTTGTTACAGATATTGTCGGTCTCAATTTTTGATAAAACTGATATTTCATGCGCCTTGCAGCCAGACACCTCTGGAACTATTGCACCACAATCATCCAACCAAATGATTTTGTTTGATTTTTAACCGGACACTAGTGGTTAGAGGTACAGGTGCATGTTGAAGCACAAGTTTCATTCTCGTTTGGGGTGGCAATACCCACCACCGCTGTTGGTAGTACTTCAGGGAAATGAACATGGCGAATGAAGATAAAGAAACCTTGGTAGACCATTGGCTACGACGCGCCAAGAATCAGCCGATTTTAGCCATTCTTTTTGTATCCAGCATGGCGATAGGGGCCGTTGCGTCGTTAACGGACTCCGTTAGCAAGGTAGCGGTGTATTTTCGAAAAGCGGAAACAGGGCCACAGACTCCGGCATTGAAACCAGACCAAGTTCCCGTGTCTCCTACCCCAAAAGAACTTCTTGTCAAAGAAAGGACAGTAACAAAAAATGGAAATAGAGAAGTTGTGACTACAAAAGAATGGACTGAAGCAATAGAACCAGAGCTATCAGAAGAGCAGCGTGCTCAGATTGAGAAAGAGAAGACGTTATGGCAAAAATTCCCGAAGGGTAAGTTAGCTGAAGAATCGCGGCAAGAAGAAACTCCGTTGTGGAAGAAGTTCAAACCTAAGGAATAGGTGGGGCGTTTATTGGATTAAGTTGTAAGGTGTTGGATGCAAATCTGCGGGGATTTCCAGAATGCTGTTTTCCTGTATTATGTAAAATAATATATGTTGATTCATACCTCAGTAATTTTTGTATAGGCTGGAGTCTGCTCCAAGCCACAAAAATGTTAATAGCACCAAAAGAGTCGAGCCTATGAAAAAGATCTCAACCTTACGCTTTTTGGCTACCAGCCTGCTACTCACTGCCTTGCCTGTCAAAGCCGACACTATCGGATGCGTTACCACTGCGTGGAAGCTCATTGGGGCCAACCACAAAGTTTGCGTTGAAGCATTCAATGATCCCAAAATACCAGGCGTTACATGTCACGTCAGTCAAGCCAAGACAGGTGGCGTATCCGGCTCACTCGGCCTCGCTCAGGATCCCTCGCAATTCTCGCTTGCTTGTCGCCAGACAGGACCAATCACCTTGCCGGCCAAGTTGCCTAAGGAAGAAACCGTTTTTACAGAAGATACATCCATCCTTTTTAAGGAAACCCGCATCGTGCGCATGTGGGATCAAGGAAATAGAACCCTCGTCTACCTGGCGATCAGCCGCAAACTGATCGAAGGTGCGCCGGCAAACAGCATATCCACAGTCCCTATCATGCCTTGGGGCGAAAGGCCGTAGCCATGGCTTAGGCAGCCACGACACCATTGATAACTAGCATTAACTGTGTAGGGTATCTACATCATGAATCTGATGAAGATACAACAACCGTTATGATGAAGGAGATGAAAATGCGTAATGAAGGAACCGAAGCAGCCTGACCGAAACAACCTCATACGTTACCCTGCCCTCAACGCATGGCTGCATTCCCGGATTTAGATGCCTAATTTAAGGCTATTCGAAAATCTGCTAGATTGACTAGGGAAGAATTTTCTACAGCGCCAAAGTCTGACATACCCAACCAGCTGTAAGTAAGTCCATGTTGATGGATTGTTTATGTGTCACTTGTTATTTAACAATGCTTTAATTGCTAATTTTCCATGGTTACTCAGAAAAGGCTCAAGCTTTGTATAGGGAATAAAGAAAGATTGTTCGCAGCCACTACCCCATGCATCCTCAAAAATGTTAAGTCCAGATTTGCCAAGTGTCAGAATAAATTCACCTTGTCCACGGTAGCCATCTTGGCACTCAGGAGTCAATTTTACGTTTTTAAAGAGATATTTTTGCAATCTCGGTGGCAATCGAGGTTCGCTCGACTTTGAACCTAGCCATGTCCACAAATCAACTGTTTCACCCGTAATAGTGTTCCATGTACGATAATCATTGGAGATTCCGCCTCTTCCTTCGCCAGCTACCCATAAGTAAAATTCAATGGTTATAAAGTTTGCATCCCAATACTTCGGCTCAACTCTTTGTTCGTCGACTGCGGGATACCCAACTCGCCCAAGAAATTCGCGTCTCTGCTGAAAATACGAATCAATAGCCTCTTTGCTTTTGTCTAGTTTAATCAAGTTGTTAATGCGAGAAATGGCAGGATCTGGTCCAAACAATTCAATAGTCTCTTGACCAGCGAATCTTAGTTTTCTGTAAGACCTGCTTGGTGAAAACTGAATCACTATTCCTGTCTCAATCTTTGGTGGCTTTTCGATAGCGGAGTTGTAGGAACCTAGGCCACAGGACTTATTGTCGTCTTTGCCGTCAATCAATCGAAGTTGAATAGGTAAGGATGCTTTTGTCTTTGGGTTACGCCAACTACCGTTAATTATTCCATCAGCCGGAGTATAAAGTTTCCATAACCCTGTTTCTTTCTCTTCATGCCAGTCAGTATCATTATCACGCGCACTTAGTTGAATGGGGTTGAGAAACTGCTTGTAGTAATAACTGCCACTGGGGAATTCGGCATTAAAGCATGCAGTGACAGCCTTGGTGCCGATAGTGCCTTCCCATACACCCTTAAGTGCGGTTGCATTTGCACCAAATGCAAAAGGACTGAACAGCCAAATCGACCAGAGAAGAAATATGCGCACGATTCTGTACCAGTTTACTTAAATTAACTGGACCGCAACGACGGTGCAGAGAGCCGTTGTTGCTGATCCGTGTTGAATGATTTGACCAACATACTCATACCTACGGCGGCTAAAAAGAAAGAAGTAACCCAAAAATAATAAGCTATATAAAATCCACTGGCATAATGGGATATTGCAACAGCTGTTTCAATAAGGAAAAAGAAAGCTAAAAATGTATAAATTTTCTTGATATTTAGATAAAGAGCAATAGGCAATAGCAACATTGCAATATTTCCTATGCCTGCAAATGAGATAGATAGGGCACTCAGATTTTTATAGGAATCCAGAATTGAAAATATAGCCATTAAGCCAACTCTCCAGCCAAACAAATGTCGGTCGACGGGCATGACAAGGCAAGCAATAAATGCGAGCCACGCGACAAATATTGTTGTTCTGCCAATTGGTTTCACTATATTTGAGGCCTATGGTTGAGTTAACTGTAAATCAGCTCACCTGCTTTTCCAGTTTTCTGGAGAAACAGCACACTGGAAAATCTTTACAAACCTTATATATTTTAGCTTGGCGTAATAATAGATGGAAATGACCGTGCTGATTGGTGGCAAAAATTGTAGGCTGATTTACACATACCAGGCCTTTTAACTTAGTAGTTTCAATCTCCAACAGACTTTATTGATTCAAATCAAAGGCAAGATAAAATCAGCCAAATTCCGCCAAAAAATGTCAATATCCTCGTGCAACTCCTTCCCTGCGTGGATCAGCTCCCCCTGCCCACCCATTTTTCTCCCGAATAATACCGTGCAAACCGCTGTTCGCTTCACTTACTTTTACTGTGTGCCCCATGGCTTGTAATGGCAACTGCAACGATTCCAATGACGTCCCTTTTTCTAATTCAGTTGGTCCATTGCGGCTGCCAAAATTTGGCAAGTCAATTGCTTGTTGCATAGTCAGTTTCCAATCAACAATCCCGATTATCGTTTTGACTACATATCCGATAATGGAACTCCCACCCGGTGAGCCAATTGCCCCAACAAGATTATTTTGGCTATCCAATATGAAAGTGGGAGCCATTGAACTGCGTGGGCGTTTACCCGGTTCGACACGATTAGCAACAGGTTTGCCGTTTTCTTCAGGATTAAACGAAAAATCAGTCAGCTCGTTGTTCAACAAAAAACCATCAACCATATGCCGGCTTCCGAACGCATCCTCTATGGAAGCGGTCATGGAAACAGCATTCCCCCACTTATCAATGATAGAAAAATGACTGGTGGACGGTAACTCCAGCGCATTATCCTGCCCTAGCACATCCGGCATAGTGCCTGAAGGTGTTCCTGATTCAGCTTTGCCCATGGCATGATTCAGACTGATAAGTGCAGCCCGTTTCACCAGATACGCCTTATCAAGCAATCCCGCCACAGGGACTTTAACAAAATCACTGTCAGCCAGATACTGATTGCGGTCCGCAAAAGCCAAACGCTCTGCTTCACTGATTAGATGAACTGCTGCAGTTGAACCAGGCCTCAGTGCGGCCACATCAAACCGATCTAAAATACCCAGTATTTGCAATGTAGTAATGCCACCAGAGCTAGGTAATGGCATACCACATAGTTTATAGGTACGGTAACTGCCACACACTGCCGTGCGGACCTTGGCTTTGTAATTGGCAAGATCAGCTTCTGTCATGCGTCCTGCGTTTGTAGGGTGTGCTTGTACTGTAGCCACAATATCTTTAGCTATCTTTCCTGTATAAAAAGCGTTTGCGCCCCCTTTTGCCACTTTGCGTAACACGCGTGCCAACTGAGGATTCGTGCGATTTTCTCCGATTCTAAGTGGGGAGCCATCTGCATGAT
This sequence comes from Sulfurirhabdus sp., assembly GCA_043759595.1. Lineage (GTDB taxonomy): Bacteria > Pseudomonadota > Gammaproteobacteria > Burkholderiales > SMCO01 > Sulfurirhabdus. The sequence continues at coordinate 4,906 of JAYVLG010000013.1, forward strand.
AAAAATATTTACGTGCCGCAGTCTGCAGTGGCAGATATTTGTCACTGCCAATCAAAGCATGCAGTCGTGGTGATACAGCAAACCCTTTTTCAGAAAGCGCAATCGCTGGCCCGAAAAGCGTTGCCCACGGCAATTTTCCGTGACGTTGGTGTGCCATTTCAAGCATACGTAAATCACCCGGCACCCCCACGGATTTCCCTCCAATTACAGCATCGTAAAAAGGTAGCGGCAAGTCATTGTCCCCCATGAACATATCGGGTGTAGCTTCTGCAGGTGCCGTTTCACGGCCATCAAATGCCTCAACCTTTTTTTGATTTTTTTGGTAGTAAAGCAAAAATGCCCCACCACCAATACCTGAAGATTGTGGCTCAACCAGCGCGAGCACCATTTGGACCGCAATGGCGGCATCTACTGCTGAACCACCTCGTTTCAACATTTGAATCCCGGCATCAACGGCCAATGGATTGGCCGCAACCACCATGGCATGTGTTGCAAAAACACCATGCCGCTTCTGTAAACCTGTTGCAGCCTCAGGTGCATGGCTCAGATCATCTGCAACTGCGATTAAACTAAGGCTGATGATGAGTATGGCCAGGGTAAACGACTTGTATGATAAAAATCTTGATTTCATAATTGCGCCTGAATAATCCTAGAAATCTCAGTTAACCGCTAACCTTAACATTTAACTAAATAATTCTAATAGCATTTTTAATGATTCCCTGGTTCACCTGGTTGCTGAGATCGCTATGGGCTGGATTGCACAGCTTTTGCAGCGCAGGGGGGCGTTGCACCTCCTTGAAATGGAATGACCATTCTGCGTCATTGCGCCTTGCCTTACGCTCCAAAAACAGCACACTCCAACCCATCCAACTAAGGTTTCCAGGATAATTCAAAAATGAAATAAAAAATGGGAAACTGATGAAGTTTCCCATTTTTCAGGAATCATGATGAAATAAGACTACACATTCACCAGTTTTGATATTTAATGCAATGTTGGTTCTACACCGCAGCACTGTTTAAATTTTTTGCCACTACCACAGGGACAAGGATCATTGCGGCCCACTTTGGGTTCATCCCGTTTGACAGGGTTCTGAGGAGTGCGCTGAATTTGCCAAAAACGATAGAGATCATTGATTGTAGACAAAAAATCCTCTTGTGCCATTGCTATGGCCTTTTCTTCATCTTTTTTGGATAACCACGGCTCATTGTGCTTTTCAGCATCATCCTTAAGCATGCCACTCAGCAGAAAAAAGGCTTCCATTTTTTCACTCAAATCAGGCGCAAACTCACCCGCAGCCTCAATCCAGTTAATCTCACCAATTTGCGTGCCATAAACATATGCTTCACACCAGGCAGCATAATCCAGCTCTTCAGAGTCATCATCCATCTCATAAAGAATGAGATCAAACTCTTCATCATTTTGCAAAGCTGAAGCAATCGTATTGTAAAACTTCATCAATAAGTCCAATACGGTTTCCGCCTGCTCAGCTGACTCGTACGCGGGAGAGTCACCTAACGCTGCTGGTATCCATATACTTGGAGGAATAAGGTCCGGGCCACTTGCGACAGCACATAAAAAACCTTGAAGATAGTCCAGAGTCATGGCTTCATTATTGAAAATATCTGAAGCCAAAAGATCTTCCAGCTGGTCTGTTTCTTGTTCGGTAATATTCTTGAGTTCCATGGCAGGCCTATACAGTGTGATAGTGAGTGTATTGCGATTGATTACAACACATTAAACAAGGTAAATATAAATAAGTAAGCCCCGAATACTGTGTCAATTTTAATCTATTTTTGATTTGATTGAGCTACATTATCACATCAATAGCTCCTGACTGCGATTGATTTTACAACTGAATTTATTTAACACCCTAACTTCACTTCGCAATCAGAAATCCCCGAGCAGAGCATTTTGTACGTTCAGGTAGATAACATGAACCCAATGGTTGTGTACGTGAAATACACGGAGTACGATACCAATGTTAGGTTTCAGGCTGTAATATTACTTATGCTGACACTGAACATGATCAATAAAGTGAAGCGAAATGCTTAAACTGAGAACAGATTCGCCAGGCACTCTACATAAAACCGCATGCCAGTGCCAGCCAACTTCTTATACTCAATGCGCACAGGGAGTTTGTTATGCATAAGCGCAATCGTATATTTATCACCATCAGCCTGATCTATGGAATGCTGGGCGGTCTAGTCGCATTAACCCGGCTCATTGACCCAAACCTTATACCTGGCAATGTCCCGCGCGCGCACGGGCATATCATGCTGCTTGGATTTTTTCTGATGTTTATTTACGGTGTAGGATTGCACGTTCTTCCACGTTTCTCCGGGTTTCCACTGTATTCAGAACGCATGGCTAATTGGCAACTCTATTCCGCCAACGCTGGTCTGCCTATCATGGTCGCTGGATGGCTTGCCATGATTAACTGGTTAGTGTTGATGGGTGGAATAGTAACGTATGCTGCAATCGTAATGTTCGGAGTGAATATGCTGCTTACAGTAAAAGCAAAAGGACCTGGGAGATGAGTGTTCATGTCTGAATATCGCGGCTGCGAAATGCCTGAAGATTTATATTATGACCTGGATTACGTCTGGGTCAGGCCAGAAGGCGATGGCACGTATACCATTGGCCTCACTGATCCCTCGCAAACCATGTCCGGAAAAGTACAATACGTTTGGATTAAAGATATAGGCACTCATCGTGCATGGAAAAAACCCTTGGCGCGTATCGAATCAGGTAAATGGGCAGGTGGCATTCCTGCGCCATTTGAAGGGGTGATTGTAGCGCGCAACCAGAAAGTACTCGATAGCCCCAATCTGCTTAATATTGCACCTTACACCGATGCCTGGTTGGTGGTGATGAAACCGGATGACCCAGAAAAAGCATTGGAACATCTTAAAACAGGAAACGAAGCTCAAGAAGCACTGCGTAAATGGATTGATCGCTATGATGTGCAATGCATGCGCTGCCAGGATTAATTCGTATGCACGCTCACTATCTAAATTTAAATACCGATAATTTATGCGAGTAAAACACTCTCACTCCCCTGAAAATACTGCTTTTGGGGGGGTATATTGAAAATTGAACTGCTGGTATCTGACTGGTGCCAATCTTGTCATCAAGCAGAAAAAATCTGGCGCGAAGTGGTTGAAGAAAAGGATGTGGAATTTGCTGTGCTGGATATGTCCCAGCCAGAAGGTAAAACATTGGTCAGCCAACTGCGCCTGAAAACCATTCCTGCGCTCGTCATTGATGGTGAGCTCAAAGGAATTGGTGTGCAAAGCTTAGCTGAAGCACGTTCGTTAGTGGAAGCCGCACCATCAAAGGCTAAATCGGACATGCAGCATGCAGGGATTTCCCTTTCCACAGATAATCGATATTTTGCGATGGCATCCATGATCTACCTCATGCTTTCAGGCATGGGGTTAATTATTAACGGCGCATTATTATCCGATGGTCCAGCACGCCCGGTTGCTTTACATCTTTTCACAGTTGGTTTTGTTCTTTCTTTGATTTATGCATTAGGTGCGCACATGCTGCCACGGTTCACTGGCAACCCAATCCGGATGGGCAAATGGCCTTGGACTCAAATGGGACTACTACACTTTGGTTTACTTGGATATGTTGCGGGTTATCTACTTGAATTACATGCCATAATTGTGACTGGAGGCGTGTTTATCTGGCTTTCTCTTTTCATTTTTTCCCTGCGCATCTGGCCTGTTTTGTGGCCAAAAGGCAGTAATAATGCCAGTAAAATTATCGATCTTGTTTCTCAATGAATGCTCAAGCACCTAATTGGCTTGGGCAGTGACGCAGTCTTCAACGTCTTCTACGTATAACTGAGTTTCTGTCCACTCTTCTCTATGCGCCTTAATTACTGACCAGATACCCCAAGGCACAACAACGATAAACATAATCGCCCACAATGCCAAAACGCCATGCCAGTTACCAAAAATCTCATAGATTGGCGAACCAAATGGCACCATGAATCCCGCTACCCCATAAAAGCGATAACCAGCCCATCGATTATATTCAGCCACTTTTTTGTTCGGATGATGGGCTATTGATGCATAAACGAAGATAGAAACTGCGATCCAAATCATGAGCAAAGGCGCAATCAGAACCGCAAGTATGCTCCCAAGGTTAAATGCCTGCGCTGCAAGGCGCGAATCTTTAGCCAAAATATTCGTTTCACTACTCACTTACAATCTCCTGATTAAATCAAATGCTCAGCACTACTGAAATTTATACTGCCTCAACAATTCCCTCTTTCCAGCGTAAAAATTTAGACCTACCATTTTACTTTCTCCCTCACTTCAAATCATGCAGTAGCGGTTTGAACTGGTGAGTGAGTATGGCGTACCGCCATGTGATAAATTTGAAGCAGATCTTCTTCAGTTACGTCAATAAACGAATCCATCTCAGATAAGGCATACACAAGATCGCTATGGGCGATCATGCATTTTTCGGAATGAACATCACATGCAACTGTTGAAACATCAACCGGTACGGAAAGCCATTCCGGATAACGGCGCCAGCGAAAAGGATAGTTGGCGGCAACCGCAACAATCAGAATGATCAACACATTGACCAAAACAGGCGTGACCATAAACCAATAACCCAAGGCACGGATCGGCTCGCCTCCCATGACGGCCAC
>JAYVLG010000014.1:0-65019 GCA_043759595.1 Sulfurirhabdus sp.
GTGCTGATGGCATTATGTGGGGTTGGACCAGCCAGGGGTCGGGTATGGGTAACACTAATCAAAAAAAATTACGGGCGTTTCCGGATGAGAACTAACTAATAAATTAGTTGAGCAGTTTACGCAAAATGATCTTCTTTTGCTGGCTGCACAAGACCGTTTTCCCTTGTACTTTTACCATAGTGGATTTTTAGGGGTTTTGTCAGAAGATGATTACTTAAATGGAGTGAGAGTTGTCAGCAAGCGAATCCCATTTGATGGGATTGTGCAGCTTGATCGACTTCACTATGGGGATGCGGCCACTCGAGGAACGGCTTTTGTGTGTGGCATTACCCCAGTAAAATGGTTTTCTCATCAAGCAAAATTGGAAAGATTTTCTCAAGAAGCAATACTGGCTGGCCACGATCATGTTGTTTTAAGAATTAGCCGCGATAACGAATGTATTTTTGAAGACATCCTTGTTTCTTCATTGTTAATTGCTGCAAAAGATGTGCAGTTATTGGTTCAACAAAAGATAAATCTAAAGATTGATACTAACTCGTCAGAAAAACCACTTAACACCACCGAGCGAAACACTCTGCTAACCATCATCGCGGCACTTTGCGACTATTCTGACATAAAGCATCAAGATCGGGGCGCGGCAAGTCAGATAGCCAAAATGACGCAAGAAATCGGCGCTGCGGTGACTGATGATACTATCCGCAAAATTCTTGCACAAATTCCCGCTGCACTGGAAACCCGCATGAAATAAAACCACTTCGCCGAATTCGGAATTCATTAAACCGAATTCGGCCTTCCCTTGCAGCGGATCAATCAGGATTCACCCGTCGGCCCACAGTGGCCTTACTTAGACGGGAGCAATCCGAAATGAACCAACTACCAGAAACAGGCTTTCTTCGCCTTTCCCAAATCATCGGCAACCCCAAAGCTAAACCACCGATCCCCGCTGTTATTCCTGTCTGCAGATCTGCATGGTGGGCCGGCGTTAAAGCGGGTAGATTTCCAAAGTCAGTAAAACTCGGGCCGTGTACAACCGCTTGGCGAGTAGAAGATATTCGCGCTTTGATTGCTTCGGCATAGGGGGCGGCAATGATTACTGAACACAAAATTGATAACAAAACAAAAGCCGCCGGGACTGGCATCCGGGCGGCTGAGAAAACAACGCTTTGCAAGTCAGATTATACCCCGGAAACATTGCCGCTGGTTGTAGCCAAAGATGTGGCGCGAGTTGATTCAAGAATCCTTGCGGGGCAATTGGGGCGGAAACATAAGAATATTTTTGGGCAGATCCTGAAGTTTGAAAACGAGTTCCAGGAAATTGACCAACTGCTGTTTAAAACAACAGTTGGTAAACGTGTCCAGGGTGGCGGCAATGCAGAACGTTATGTATTACTTTCTGAAGATCAAGCGTTTTTCTTGCTGACACTGAGCCGCAATAACGAGCGCGTGGTTCGTCTAAAAATGCGACTGGTGCAAGCCTTCCGCCGTGTGCGTGATAACGTGGAAATCAGCAAAGATTATTTGCCGTTTTACCATCAATTGCATGAAGGTGTTCGACACTTGGCTGACGTTGCTCATGCTGCTGGCAGTACAACGCCAGAACGCATATTTCACGTCAACATGAATCGACTGGTAAATAACGCCTTGGGTTTAGTATCAGGTGAAAGAGCAAGTCTGACACCACAACAGCGAATTGCTGTTACTACGGCAAATTATATCGTGCTGAGGGCCATCCAACAGGCACTGGAAGCTGGTGCAGATCATCATAGTGCATATCTGGAAGCTAAGCGTCAATTAGAAAGCTACGCAAGCGGCGTACACCTGCTACTGGATGCAGCATGAGCCATGATCTGCAATTTCTGAATGTAAATCTAACCGATTGGCTGGATCGCCTTCAATGGTTATTAAATCGTTTCTCCGGTCTGGGCATAACTGCTGATGTTAGCGCAATGGGGTTGATTGATCTATGGGGCTTATATTGCCTTCTGAGTCGATTAGCCGGGGAGGGGTAATGGCACGCAAAAACCGTTACAAAGATGCTGCGGAAAAGCGCGAAGGAGGGGGATTTATCGCCCTTCCCCATGCCGTTATCCGTTCTCATTCCTACAGCCTGTTAAGCTCTTATGCTATCAAGCTGCTGATTGATCTGCTGGCCCAGTATAACGGTAGCAACAATGGCGATTTTTGTACAGCATGGACACTGATGCAGCCCAGGGGGTGGAAGTCAAAGGGAACGCTGAGCAAGGCCATCAAGGAATTGATCGAGGCAGGATGGCTGGAGTTGACCAGGCAAGGAGGCAGAAACAAAGCTGGCCTCTATGCTGTCACTTTCTACGCGATAGATGAATGCAAGGGAAAGTTAGATGTTCAGCCGACCAGAACACCAAGAGGCACATGGAAGAAAAACGAACCATTGCCACCCATGCCAAAATTAAAAGTGGTGCCCCGCCTAGTGGGTCAATTACCTGATGATTGCCCCGCCAGCCGTACCAATTCAAAGGAGGCAATATGCTAATTGACCCGCCAGTCGTACCAGTCAGACCATTTTTCATAACTCAATTGACCCGCCAGGCGTACACCTCTATAGATATACCATGTAGGGGTGATGTTCTTTTGCTATCTGCTGATGCTATGAAGGTTATGCAGCTATGGCAGCGACCAATACACAAGGAGCTATTTTAATGACCGTTAAAAAGAAAGTACCAGCCAAGCACAATGCAAACGCCTTGCAAATTGTGAAAGATGCCAACAAGAGCAAAGAGCGTCAGTTTGCAGAAATTGGCCTGTCTGCAACAACACTCAATGCAGTAACAGCGCGAATATTTAGCCAACAGACAATGGGTGAAATAGACCTGACCGAAACTATTAGCGTTATGCGTGAAAAAGTCGCAAAAGTAAATTCAGGCAATTTAACTGAGCTTGAAGCTACATTGACAGCCCAGACAGTTTCACTTGATACAATATTTAACGAACTAGCACGGCGTGCAGCATTGAACATGGGCACACATATGAGCGCAACCGAGAGCTACATGCGGCTGGCTCTAAAAGCCCAGGCGCAATGCGCGAGAACGATAGAAGTATTATCAACCATGAAAAACCCGCCTGTAGTATTTGCCAAGCAAGCCAATATTTCAAATGGCAACCAGCAAGTCAATAACGGGAGCATACCGAACTGTACGCGCACGCACGCGCACACGGGGAAAGCTGAAAATCAGCAAAACGAACTATTGGAGCACCAAACAAATGGCGAATGGCTGGACACTGGAAAGACGACAACGACAAGCGGAATTGATAAGGAATTGGCAACCGTGGCAACACTCAACGGGGGCACGAACACAGCAAGGTAAAGCGATAGCTTCACGCAATGCTTATAAGGGCGGCGTACGTGCCATGCTGCGCGAAATATCAGCGTTATTACGAGATCAGGGGGCGGGTAAAAAGCTCTGCGATGGCATTGAGAAGACTACTAAGGAAGTACGTTGTGGCGGTAATCAAAAAAATGATATGAAAAATGCATCTAATGCATATTGGTATTAGCTTGAGTTATAAGTATGTGTCGTGCCAATTTAAATCTTTAGGAATTGTCTGGGTAGTTTACTCAAATCACGAAAATGGTGGAAAGCAACCTAAAATTGTTGTCGGAAAACTTTACGCACTCGAATATCATACCACTACTTATTCGGCATGAAATAATAAGTATTTTATTGAGTTAATTATCATAATAATTTAACTGTTTTGTCGAATAATTTTACATATAAGTCTTTCATAATATCACATATTTTTATTTAACTTATTGATAAGCATGTGTTTTGTTTTGTTTTTTGTTGGGCGGTATATTTATTGCTTAATAAGTACGCAATATCTACAAGATGCGTAATTCTTAGCGCGCTAAAACTAAATTCCAAAAAGTTTACCGTTTATCTTTTAGTTTGGGGGATGTAGTTCCTAGATAAGTCATTATGATTTTTCATTAAGTTATGACCTTGAGCATAGAAGGGGATTTTTTGTGTCAGAAGAAGATTAAATAACCCAACTGGAGGATGTTATGAAAATATTTTTTTTACTTTTCGCCACTTTGATATTCAGTAGTTTTATAAGTTTTCCTGTATTTGCTGCACAAATCGATAACAACGCACCAGTCGTTAAGCTCAGATATGATGATCCGAACAAAAACGATGACGGATGTATGGAAGCTGGTATAGCACTAAATAACTGTTTTACAACAGGCGCTAGTTTGCTTAATTGGATAAGCCAGGTTCGTAAACCTGCAATTAATGGTTCTCTTCTAGTAGATATTGGCCCCGGTACATTTACCGGCTTCAATGGGTTTGATGCTTGCAACGTCTCAATGCGTGGTTCAGGAAGACAAAAAACGATTATTGATCGTGGAACATTTGCTTATGCATTGTCATTTAGTGCAACGTGCAATGCCGACTTTAGTAGTATGACATTCCAAAGTAATGGTGGCCTTGGTGGTATAAATCCTGCAGCAATGAATGCTGTCACAACCACGTGGACAGATGTTGAGGTTATCAGTACAGCATATGGTTGGACAGAAAGTTGTACAACACCCAATACTGCGAAACATATGTGGTTCAATAGTCGTATCATTACAAGCACTGGTGTTGGTATAGCCCGCGCATACTCAACTTGCAGTGAAAATTGGTTCTTTGGTTCGGAGATAACCGCAATAGCCACAGGTGGCAATCAAGCTTTTGCATTCGGATTAAAAAGCAATGAAACTCATGTGTATGGCTCAGTGATTCGTGCAATAGCAAACCCAGGTGTAATTCTTCCTAGTGCTGCGCTTAGTGGCGCTGGAATTGTGAGCGGTCTCGTTGCTATATCAGTTGAAGGTGGAGGAAAGTTTCATGTTCATGGTAGCGGAATTGATGTGCAAAGCACTGAAGCAAATAACATTGCCGTACTTGGTGCCGCAGCAGACACAATGATTCACGCAAACGAATCAGCTTATAATTTAAGTACTGGTACAGGTGGCACGATTACGCGAATTCTCAACCCGAACGGACTTGGGCATGTTCACGCACCTTATCTCTGGGAGCATATTCCAAAATCACCTCTTATCTCTGTAACAGGTGCGGATATGACCACAGTGACAACTAATACGAGCGATGGTCAGCCTCATCTTGCTATTTATAGCACGAATTGTCCTTCGGGATGGTATGACGCTGTAGATAAGACGTGTCGTCCCTAATACAATAGTTGAAATCTTTATTCTGAAGGGCCGTAGGGCCCTTTTTTATTTTTAACCTAGCGCTTTATAAGACGAATTTCATTTATGTTTGGAAGTTCGAAAGGTAACCTTGGTTGGTTGAACAGTGGCAACCTCGGATGTTTAATTGATACTAATACTCCTATAGTAGATAGGAAAGATTTTGTTTCGAAAAGCCAAATTTAGAAAAAATAATTGTTGGTACTTTTGTTGGTATTTTAAGAAATGTAGAAATGTAGATCAGCCAATAATGCCGATTAACAGCCGTTGTTTCATGCCTCTCTGCCACCACGAACAAATCTAAAGCAGTCCAAATCAGGCCGTAAACCCAAATAAATAAAAGGATTACGGCCTTTTTTGCGTCCATAATAATTTCATTCATTATATTCAGCAAATCAATTAGCCTCACTGAATAAAAAAAGCCAACCTCTGGCAAGTTAGGAGACTGAGTTTAATTGGCGAAGAATGGCTGTGCTGATTATTCGATGCTTATCGCGATTTAGTTTAATATGGTTTTGGCGACGATCCATTTTATCAGCGTGCAATTTGTTACGTTTTTCATACGTATTCTTGCGAGTTGCATGGATATGCTTGCAAGGTGAATATTTAGTAAGCTCAGGGGTGGCTGGAATTAGAAAAATCTTGATATAGTAAGGTTAGTAAGCAGATAATTTATCTGGAGGATATTTGTAGTGAAATTTCGGTTTTTTTCACCCGTATTACAGTTCTTGGTAGTGTTTTTTGGTTGGGCATGCTTTACATATGCACAAGCAGATGCGTTAACCGGGCGGGTAATCAAAGTGCTGGATGGCGATCAAATCACAATTGTTGATTCTGCCAGCAAGCAATATAAAATTAAAATCATGGGGATTGATGCTCCCGAGCGCTATCAGTCTTTTGGAGACAAGGCATTGCAAAATTTGTCTGCAATGGTTTTTAATCGGGAAGTGGAGGTTGAGAAGCCCATGCTGGATCGAAATGGACTGGTCCTTGGTAAGGTGATGGTGGCGCCTCACGATGCTCAATGCGCCCAAAATAGTTGCCAGAAAACGGTTGATACTGGATTGGAGCAGATCAAGGCTGGGTTGGCTTGGTGGTATCGTGCAAAGGAGCAGACTGCTGAGGATGGTGCGCAATATGGGCAAGCTGAATTTTCAGCGAAGATTCATCGAATTGGACTTTGGTCTGAAACAAACCCGATTCCGCCATGGAAGTGGAAATATTAAGGATTTGTGAGATACAGAATAGTTTGAATTTTTTTTGAGATAAATTAATTAGGCTGAATAATCATATAGGTAAATGATGAAGAAAGTTGCTTTTGCAGGGTTGCTGGTAATGGCTGTATTGGTTGGATGTGCCACTAATCCAATTACTGGACGTTCACAACTGATGCTCGTTTCCGAAGGCGAAGTGATGAATGCTTCGGAACAGGCCTATGTTTCCCAAATAGCTGAGCAACGCAAACTGGGGAAGTTAGAGACTAATGCACGCATTCTTTCTAGGGTGCGAGGCATTGCTAATCGAGTCATTGCACAGGCAGTGAAAATCCGCCCTGAAACGGCACGCTGGAATTGGCAGGTCAATGTGATTGATGAGCCCGAAGTGAATGCCTACGCGATGGCAGGTGGAAAGATTGCTGTTTACACAGGTTTGCTTAATCAAATAAACCCGACTGATGATGAATTGGCGCAAGTCTTGGGCCATGAGATTGCCCATGCGCTCGCCGGACATAGCCGCGAGAAGATGTCGATCGCGATGGGTACAGATTTGGCCATAGCTGCCTATGGTGCAACGCAAGCGGCTAGTGATAACACCCAACAGGCACTTGCAGCTGCCGCGCTTCTGGCTGTAAGACTTCCTAACAATAGGTTGATGGAATCAGAAGCGGACCGAATCGGAATCGAGATTGCTGCGAAGGCAGGCTATGATCCCAATGCTGCTGTGTCGCTATGGACAAAAATGTCTCGGAAGCAGAATGGCGGTGTGCCACAATTTCTGAGTACACATCCCTCGGATAGCGCCCGTATTAATGCGCTTTCTGATCTGGTGCCAAGAATGATGCCTTATTATCGCGCAGCACGTAATCAATGAAGTGTTTAATCGGATCATTACTTTCAATTCCAATATCGCTTGTGGCCAGGCTGGTATCGCTGGCTACGGGGCGGAAATATGATGAGGTCAATATTCGATATGCTTCCTGGGTGGCGGCGAAGTTGAATTTATACTGTTAATGCCAGTCAATTTTCATATTGCCTCGCCATCAGTTTAGCCTTTTCATACATGCTTAATTATATTTGGCATATGCTGTTTTAATGTCAGATAATTCCAAGTTAATCAAACAGTTTTCCCTCGTATTTAAATTGCGGCATAATTCAAACTGCTTGTCGTCAGATCACTCTACCCTTTCTCACCGTCGATTATGTGATTATAAAGACCACAGCTATTTTTGGAGACTCAGCGGCAATGACTAAGGCTAAAATTTTAATTGTTGAAGATGAGGCTTTCTTTGCTCAAAATTTAAAAATTCATCTTGAGCATGTGGGTTATGAAGTGCTGGGGATTGTAGCATCTGGAGAGTCTGCTGTTGATAGCGTAGCAGCATCCCGCCCCGACCTGGTGATGATGGATATTATTCTGGAAGGGAAAATGGATGGCATTGAAGCTGCTCAGCTAATCCGTTCCCGCTTTAACGTCCCGGTTTTATATCTGACGGCTTATGCAGATGAACACCTGTTTCAGCGCGCCAAGATCACAGAACCCTCCGCATATCTTCTCAAACCATTTAGTGAGCGCGAACTGCAACTCACTATAGAGACGGCCTTATACCGGCACCAAATGGAAATTCGCTTGCGTGAGAACGAAGCCCAGTTAGCCGATGAACGGAATCTGCGAGAGGTGGTTGCGCGTGAGCGGGCCGAACAGACGTTGCTGGAGAGTGAGGATCGTTACCGCAGTATTGTTGAAGCCTCACCAGATGCTATCGGAGTAGTGGCAGACGGAATCGTGGTTCTGGTCAATTCTGCTGCTGTAAAGTTGCTGGGCGTTGAAAGCAAAAGTGAAGTGGTAGGGACAAAGCCAGAGGATTGGGTTTCACCTGAATACTATGAGCAAATTAGTCAACGGATGAGTTCAGTACTTGAAAACCGCATAATCAATCAGCGAATGCCGTACAAGTTGATGCGACGTGATGGTACCACTGTTGATATTGAAGCGGTTTCATTTGCCTTTGATTACATGGGGGTAACTTCACTTTTGGTGATGGTGCGCGATGTGAGTGCGCGAAACAAGGCAGAGGAAATGATACAGCGTTTCCGCGTTGCGATTGACAGTTCAGCAGATGGTATTTATTTGATTGATCGGCCCTCGATGCATTTTATAGACGCCAATGATATTGGTTGTAGTTGCCTGGGATACACGAGGGAAGAGTTGTTTGGCTTAGGGCCGCAGGATATCAAGCCGCTGTTTAGCAAACAGGCCCTGGAACAATATTTTGATGAGATGTTGCGTAGTGGCTCAAGCGGTGAATTTATAGAAACCTTTCACAAGCGCAAAGATCACTCCTTATTTCCGGTAGAAATCAATGTGAAAGTGATTAAATCGGATAGTGGATCGACTATCGTTGCGATAGCGCGGGATGTGACAAAACGGCATGAAGCTGAAAAGCTACTGCGTGACAGTGAAGAAAAATTCCGTCAACTGGCAGAAAATATTCGGGAGGTTTTCTGGATACGGGATGATGTGACAGGGCAAATACTCTATGTAAGTCCAACTTATGAGACCGTGTGGGGGCGGACTTGTGAAAGTCTCATTGAACGTCCGCGCTCTTTTCTTTCAGCGGTTCACCCCGATGACATAGAGCGCGTATCTGACACTTTTGCTTTTCATCGAGTAGAAGGAGGGGCTTATGACCATGAATATCGGATAGTGCGGCCTGACGGCTCGGTACGCTGGGTATGGGCGCGCATTTCTCCTGTTCTGGATGCCAATGGCAAGGTCTATCGGACAGTGGGGATGGCTGAGGATATCACACACATCAAGCTACGAGAGGCGTCATTAGAGGACAGCGAAGAACGTTTTCGTCAACTGGCGGAGAATATTCAGGATACATTCTGGATACGAGAAGCTGATTTCAATAAGCTGATTTATATTAGTCCCGCCTATGAGACCATATGGGGAAAAAGCCGGGAATCGTTATTTAATGACCCACGGTCTTATATTGAATCTATCCATCCGGATGACCGTCAGCATGTTCTCGCTGTATTGCAAAAACAACAAATAGAGCAGGTCTGGTTTAATGAAAAATACCGTTTGGTTCGACCTGATGGCGAAATTCGCTGGGTATGGTCGCGGGCGTTTCCCGTTCGCGATGCCCAGGGAAAAATTTACCGTATGGCCGGAATCGTGTCTGATATTACTGACCGGATAGCGGCTGAAGATGCTTTGCGGGAAAGCGAAGAACGTTTTCGCATGCTGTTTGAGCATGCGCCTGTCGGATTTGCAATTATTGGTAAGGATTACAAGTTTATTGAAGCAAATCAGGCGCTAAGTACAATGTTGGGATATAGCCAGGACGAATTATTAAGCAAAGCCTTCGGTGACCTGACCTATCCGGATGATCTTGAGGTTGATCTTGAGTATTGCAGGAAATTGTTCAGCAGCGAAATACCCAGTTATAAGCTTGCAAAACGCTATATCCGGAAAAACGGCGAAGTGTTCTGGATCGACTTGATCGGCACGGTTATTCATAACGAAGCGGGTGAGCCATTATATGCCTTGGCGATTATTAATGATGTGACGGAGCGCAAGCAGGAAGAAGCATCACGATTTGCATTTGAAGTTTCTCAGCGCAATACACTGGTTAGAGAGGTTCATCATCGTATTAAAAATAATTTGCAGGGGGTGGTGGGATTACTGCGGCAGCATGTAGTACAGCATCCGAATGTGAAGAGAGAACTGGAGGCCGCTATTGCCCGGATCAATTCCATTGCCATGGTGTACGGATTGCAAAGCGAAGATATGCAAGAGCAGGTGAGACTTTGTGACATGGTATGCGGAATTTGCAGTTCAGCTCAGATCATGATGGAAGCGATAATTGAACCGATCGTGGAAGTGGATGTCATCAAACCGGTTAAGGTCACCAAAGAGGAAGCAGTTCCTGTTGCATTGATACTTAATGAGTTGATTCATAATGCGATTAAGCATAGTCGTCCGGACCAGGATTGCCAGCCCATTCAAGTTTTTATGGGAGGTGACGAAAATATAGTAACCGTTCGCGTTCAGAACAAGTGCGCTAGCTTGCCTGGCGAGTTTGATTTTTCCACAGGCAGCGGTTTGGGAACCGGGCTTAGTTTGGTGAAGTCACTGCTTCCCCATGAAGGTGCGCAGCTGGATTTTTCCATAGAACCTGATATGGTGTGCGCGCAATTTGTGCTGACGCCACCCGTGATCGTCAGTGAAGCAGGATTTTCAGAAAGCGGTTTGTGCCCTGAATGAGAAGTACTGGTTTAAAGCATTTATTGATTTTAGTCACTTGGAGATGAGGTTTTAATGCTTAAAATACGTTTGTTGATTGCAGACGATGACCGTTTAGTACTCTATTTGCTTTCCAGTGGAATGCGAGAGGCTGGCTATGAGGTGTTGGAAGCCTCTAATGCTGATGAGGCGATTCAATTGTGCATGAATAACAAGCCCGATTTGGCTTTGCTGGATATTCGTATGCCAGGTATGTCTGGCGTTGAACTGGGTGAGTGCATGAGTGAAGAATATGCGGTGCCATTTTTGTTTCTTTCTGCCTATAGTGACAAAGAAACTGTCAGTCAGGCAACAGCAGTAGGCGCACTTGGATACTTGGTCAAGCCACTGGACATAGTGCAAATTGTTCCCGCTATTGAAGCAGCGCTGGCGCGCGCCACGGAATTCAAAAAACTCCGGGAATCCAGTGATAACCTTGCTGAAGCGCTTAAAAGCAGCCGTGAGACAAGTATAGCCGTCGGACTGGTGATGGAACGTTATGCAATTAAGGAAGTGGCTGCTTTTGAAGCGTTGCGCAGTTATGCGCGCAGTGAGCGCCGTCGGATCACTGACGTGGCGGCAGATGTTCTGGCTGGGGAACATACGCTCAAAAAACTGCGTGCATATATCAAATCTTAATGGGATTGTTTAAAAAAGGATACGCACCTCTTCTCTTCTTGATATAGAGGATATATATTGTACTTGTATTGTTAGCAACCCAAACCCTGTTGCTTTGTCCTTAAGGGAAGTATTTGCATGGTAAAAGGGTTGATTACTTTATTGGTATTAACAGACTGCGTTGGTTTCGGCGCTTTTTTCATAGCGAGGGTGCACTCTTACTCCCTGAGTTTTCCACTTGGTAAAATAATCGTTTTCAGGGGTAGCCTCAATAGTTTTTATTGCAAGTCACATCGCAACACCTTATTCAAGCGAGGTGTAGTGTGATTAAGCATCTGAAACCTGCTCTTGCAGCTGATATAGCGCATGATCGCCTGAAACGTTTTTGCCAGTCTCCTGTCAAGATCCTGCTTGCAATTGGTGCCTCAATCTTTGTTGCTGAAACAGCGGTGATGATCGTATTACACCTTTTTCAGTTGTCTCCTGTTTTAGAAACGGTACTTGATGGGGTCATTCTGTTATCGCTACTAGCCCCCATTCTGTATGTTTTTCTGTTTCGGCCTTTAATTCAACATATTGAGGAACACAAACAGATTAATGAGCTGTTGCAGGCTAATGCACTGAATACAGAAGCAATTTTGAATAATGCTTTTGACGGTATTGTGACGATAGATGAAAAAGGCATTATCCAAAGTTTCAATTCCGGGGCAGAAAAAATATTTGGATTCACATCAAAGGAACTCATTGGTCAAAGCGTAAATAGCTTAATGCCGGATGCTTATCGCGTTGCCCATGACCGAAATATCGGTAATTATCTGAATACTGGAAAAGCAAAGATTATTGGTGTCGGACGAGAATTGCCCGGCCAGCGCAAAAATGGTGAGGTGTTTTCAATGGATCTGGCTTTGACAGAAATGAATTTGATGGGAAAACGTCAATTTGTTGGTACGATTCGCGATATTTCTGAACGCAAACGCAGCGAGCAAGCGCTCAAACAGGCTTATGATGAGTTGGATAAACGGGTGCAGGAACGCACATCTGAACTCACCAGAGTCAATGTTGATCTGGAATTGGAAATTACTGAGCGCAAACGTGCAGAGAAAAAGTTGCAGCAATTGGCAACAACAGACGCTTTGACGGGCATTACCAATCGCGGCCAGTTTGACACACTTCTGGAAAAGGAATTGGTCAGAGCGCAACGATACCATACCCCGATTTATCTGATTATGTTTGATATTGATCATTTTAAGCGTGTTAACGACAATTTTGGGCATTTAATAGGCGATTCAGTGCTGGTTCAATTAGCAAAACTGGTATCTGAAAAAATACGGTTGAATGATGTATTTGCAAGATGGGGTGGGGAGGAATTCGTATTGTTGTTAACAGGAGGGGATATGATGGGGGCGCTACGCCTCGCTGAAAACCTGAGAATGGACATTCAAAGTTTTGTGTTTCCTGAAGTAGACCGAGTTACCTGTAGTTTTGGTGTGGCCGAATTTGCTGAGGCTGATGCAATCAAAGACTTGGTGAGAAAAGCTGATATGGCACTGTATAAAGCAAAATCTCAAGGAAGAAACTGTGTAGAGAAGGCTTGATCGATTGGGTTTTGGCGTGAATATCAGCGTAGCAAGGATGTTGACTCAATTAACCCGGACAGTTTTATTTTGTTCGCTTTTGTGAGGTAAAGAATAACCATTCTCATATGTATTGTATTGTCGAGTAATTTACTTTAGTATACTTGTATAAGTTATTTATTTTGCATGCAACCTAAACCCCGTTGCAGCTTGTTGAACAGAAAAAACAAAAAGCTGGTGGGTTTATGCATGAAAGATATTAACGAGGCTGTAGAAGCGCTCGCCCATGAGATGGGACTAGACCAGGAAGAGATCGCCCAGCGTGAGGCTTTTCTTGAAATTACGCCTGCAGATATTGCGCTTTTAAAGCAAATACATGAACGGCTGGAACAGGAATCCTATTCCTTCGCCGATTCATTTTATTCGCATCTTCTTGAATTTCCCCAGCTTCGTACCCTCCTGCCTGATGTCGAAACAATCAATCGTCTCAGGGCTTCCCAATCTGCCTATTTTAGTAAGCTGACGCAGGGCGATTATGGTCCTGAGTATGTGAAAAACCGTTTGCGCGTCGGGCTGGTGCACCAGCGCATCGGGCTTGAACCCAAATGGTATCTGGGTGCCTATCGCAAATATCTTTCAGATTTGATGCCGGTATTGTGGCGGACCTTGGCAGATGAACCTGAAAAGGTGATGCCTACCTATGATGCGTTGCTAAAAATAGTGAGTCTCGATATGGGGCTTGCACTTGATACCTACTTCCAGGCTGACCGGCAGGTTATCCTGCAGCATCAGAATTACGCTGAGCAGATTATTCGATGTATGCCATCCGGCATGCTCATTGTTGATCAAGATCTGAATATTCGGTCGACAAATCGCACATTGAGACGCATGTTAGGTCTTGCGGAAGAAGATGTTTATGCAGGTGTGCCCCTTTTTGAAGTAATTCGTAGCCCACTTCTTGTCAAAAGTGCTGCACAGGTTTTATCAAACAGTGTCCATCAACATAATCTGTCGATTACCTTACCTTCTGATCTGGGTAATCGCTATTTTGAAGTCAATATCTCAGGAACCTTGCTGGAGGGGGAGCATGTTCTGCTGTTGATGATGCAGGATGTGACAGAACGAACGCAGTCGCAGAATGCTTTGCAGCGCTTTCGCATGGCATTGGATAGTTCTATTGATGCCATTTATCTGATTGATCGGGATCAAATGCGTTTTATCGATGCAAACGAAACAGCATGGAATATGCTGGGATATAGTCGTAAAGAACTGCTGGCGCTCGGGCCGCTGGATCTTAAGCCGGATATTAGCCAGAGTGAGCTGGAGAGCCGTTTTGATGAAATCATCAAGAGTGATACTAAGACGGGCATTCTTGAAACTATTCACGAGCGTAAGAATGGTGACCGTATTTCGGTGGAGGTTTGCATTCGTGCGCTGAAGTCAGAAGGAAAAGATATTCTGGTGGCAGTAGCTCGCGATATGACGTCGCGCATAGAAGCGGATGCGAGTCTGCGAGAAAGTGAAGAACGTTTTAGGGCAACTTTTAGCCAGGCAGCCATGGGGTTGGCGCATGTTTCCCTTGATGGGCGATGGTTACGTGTTAACCAGAAGTTATGCGAGATCACAGGTTATTCTGAAGAAGAATTGCTGCGCCTTACATTTCAAGATGTAACTCATCCTGACGATTTGGTTGAAGATCTCGAATTGATCCGTAAAATGCTGGCCGAAGAGATTCATGATTATTCTCTTGAAAAACGGTATATACATAAAAGCGGCGCCTATATCTGGATCAATCTGACAGTTTCGATGGCACGAAACGCAGATGGGCAGCCCAACTATTTTATATCGGTAATCGAAAATATTTCCCCGCGTAAGCGAATTGAGGCAGAGTTGGTACATCTGGTAAATTATGATGCATTGACTGGCCTTTCCAACCGAACCCTTTTGCAGGACCGGTTATCACAAGCCATTTCCTATGCTACTCGATCCGGGAAGCAGGTGGCCGTCATGTTTATTGATCTGGATCGTTTCAAAAATATTAATGACAGTCTGGGGCATGACATAGGTGATAAGGTAATCGTGGAAGTTGGCCACAGGCTTTTGTCCACTGTACGTGATGGTGATACGGTTGCCCGGTTGGGTGGTGATGAGTTTGTGGTTGTATTGACAGATATTGCCAGTGAGCTGGATGTGTCTTTGGTTGCCCATAAGGCGCTGGAGTCGCTATCTCAGCCCTTGGCAATGAACGGTACTGAGTTTTATCCCACTGCCAGCATAGGCATCAGCCTATTCCCGAAGGATGGCCATGAAGTTCAGGTTTTACTGAAAAATGCCGATACGGCTATGTATAGGGCGAAGGATGCGGGCAGGAATAACTATCAATTTTATGCTCAGGATATGAATGCCCGAGCCATGGATCGTTTGACACTTGAAAGTGGGTTGCGACGTGCCTTGGAGCGTAAGGAATTTATTTTGTACTACCAGCCCAAGGTAAATCTTGTGAGTGGTGATATAGAAGGGATGGAAGCCTTATTACGCTGGCAGCCTCCAGGGGAGAAAATGGTTTCCCCACTGGATTTTATCCCGATTGCCGAGGAAACCGGGTTGATTGTACCGATCGGAGAGTGGGTGTTGCGAACGGCTTGCGCTCAGTACACAGCCTGGAAAAATGCCGGCGTTAACGTATGCCGGATTGCGGTTAATCTGTCAGCTCGCCAGTTTATGCAACAGAATCTAGTGGAAGTGGTGTCAAGGGTTTTGCAGGAAACAGAGTGTGATGCGGCGGGCCTGGAGCTGGAGATAACCGAAAGTATCATTATGGAGAATCCCGATGCGGCTGTGGAAACATTGCGAACTCTCAGTAATATGGGGATAAAACTGGCTATTGATGACTTTGGTACGGGTTATTCCAGTTTGAGCTATCTGAAACGATTCCCCATTGGTTATCTCAAGATTGACCAATCTTTTGTCAGAGACATTACAACAGATGTAGACGATGCAGCTATTGCTACGGCCGTGATTGCACTGGCCCATAGCATGAAATTACTGGTAATCGCAGAAGGGGTGGAAACTGCGGAACAACTCCAGTTTTTGCGGGATCACAACTGTGACCAGATGCAGGGTTACTTCTTTAGTCCACCGTTGCCAGCTGAGCAGATTGTCCGACTGTTGCAAGAAGGGCGCGGCCTATGGTCTTGAAAACCGGGAAATTTAAAACTTCTCAGCCATAATGCATAGGTAATCTATAATTCAAAAAATACCCAAATAATTCAATTTATTAAATCTTGTTTTGAATAGTCGGTATCCGTGTT
This sequence comes from Sulfurirhabdus sp., assembly GCA_043759595.1. Lineage (GTDB taxonomy): Bacteria > Pseudomonadota > Gammaproteobacteria > Burkholderiales > SMCO01 > Sulfurirhabdus. The sequence goes on from JAYVLG010000014.1 coordinate 16,245, forward strand.
TGATGGGGATAGTAGCGAGCGTTTTTGGATGTTAACTTGTTGATGTGTATTTTACTGTGCATAAAACCCAGGGAGCGACATGGATAGAGTGCTGCTATTGGTCGATGACGAAGAAAATGTTATCGCGTCCCTTGCACGCCTGTTGCGTCGGGATGGTTATCAGATATTGACAGCAACTAGCGGCAAGGTTGCGCTTGGTTTATTGGAACAGCATAGGGTTGGGGTGGTAATAACTGACCAGCGCATGCCGGAAATGACGGGAATAGAATTGTTAACGCAAGTGAGAGATCATCATCCCGATACCATTCGTATGGTGCTGAGTGGCTATGCTGATCTTGATTCAGTGAAAGCTGCGGTCAATCATGGCTCAGTTTATAAGTATCTGACTAAGCCATGGGATGATGAGGTTTTGCGCAGCAATGTAACGGAAGCATTTTTACATTATGAATTAGCACAGGAAAGAGAGCGGCTATCCAGAGAAATTCAGGCGGCTAACCAGGCTTTGATGCGCATTAATCAAGAAATGGCAGCGCTGGTAAAGGAAAAAGATCAGCGTATCGAGCAGATAGTCCATTTTGACACCATTACCAATCTGCCTAATCGGTTTCTATTTTGCGACAGATTGAAACAGGCGCTGGCGCAGGCTGAACGGAACGGAAAACTGGTGGTGGTAATGCTGCTTGATCTGGACCGTTTTAAAAATATAAATGAGTCTCTGGGCCACCCTGTAGGTGACAAACTGTTGGGTGCGGTAGCGGAAAGACTTGTCAGTTGTATACGAACGGGAGATACGGTTGCCCGGACAGGTGGAGACGAGTTTTCATTCGCTTTGATCGGATTTGGAAATTACCATGAAGCGGGTGAAAAAGCCCAGGAATTTCTGGAATTGCTGTCGGCCCCTTTTATGATTCAGGAACATGAAATCTTTATTACTTCCAGTATTGGGATCAGTGTTTCTCCCATGGATGGCAAGGATACTACGTCATTGATCAAAAATGCCGAAACGGCCATGTATCACGCTAAAGAACAAGGCAGAAGCAATTCCCAGTTTTACACAGAACAAATGAATGCCAGTTCGCTTCAGCGGCTCTTGCTGGAAGGCGTATTGCGCCGGGCGTTGGAGCGAAATGAATTTTTACTTTATTACCAGCCGCAAATCAGTCTGGAAAGCGGCAAAATTATTGGCATGGAAGCTTTGTTACGCTGGCAGCACCCTGAAAAAGGATTGATGGCACCAGCACAATTTATTCCCATATTGGAAGAAACAGGTTTGATTGTCCCGGTGGGTGAATGGGTTTTACGCTCTGCAGCGACTCAAATTAAACAATGGCAGGCTTTGAAATTGCCGAGATTACGAGTGGCGGTTAATTTATCGGCATTGCAATTCAGGCAGCCGGGGTTGAGTCAGATTATTGCATCAATTCTGGAAGAGGTCGGGTTGGACTCCGCATCTGGATGTCTGGAAGTGGAGTTGACAGAAAGCCTGATCATGAAGGACGTGGAAGGTACTATTGCTACCTTGCAGAGCCTGCATGAGATGGGGGTGCAGATTTCCATTGATGATTTTGGAACGGGATATTCTTCCTTGAGCTATTTGAAACGCTTTCCCATTGATACCTTGAAAATTGATCAGTCTTTTGTGCGTGATCTTTCAAACAACTCTGATGATGCTTCTATAGTTTCTGCCATTATTGCTTTGGGCCATAGCCTTAAGCTGAAGGTGATCGCAGAGGGTGTGGAAACAATAGAGCAGTTGGCTTTTTTGCGAGAGTCAAAATGTGATGATGTGCAGGGTTATCTGTTCAGTAAACCGCTGCCTGCTGGGGAAATGACGCTACTGTTGCAGGATGGCAATCGAAAGTATTTAATGGAGGCATGATGGAACGTACATTGCTGCTGGTAGACGACGAAGAGAATATTGCTTCTGCCTTAGTGCGTTTGCTGCGTCGGGATGGCTATCAAATTCTGAGGGCGAATAGTGGAAAGGAAGGGCTGGAACTGTTGTCGAAAAACAGCGTTGGCGTCATTATTTCAGACCAACGAATGCCAGAAATGACCGGGGTGGAGTTTTTGAGCAAAGTGAAAGAACTTTACCCGGATACTGTGCGTATCGTGTTAAGTGGTTATACCGATCTGAATTCGGTGACGGATGCCATCAACCGGGGCGCCATCTACAAATTTCTGACTAAACCGTGGGAAGATGAATTGCTGCGGGCAAACGTGGAAGAGGCATTTCGTCGCCACGAGATGAAAATTGAAAATATCCGGCTGACACTGCAATTAAGGGAAGCTAATGAAGCATTATCCAAGATCAATCATGAACTTGAGCAGCGAGTAGAAGATAAAACCCGTGAAATCGTGCGCAATATGCATATTTTACAGATTTCACAGGATATTCTGGATTTTCTGCCTGTTGCAGTGCTGGGGATTGGGGATGACGGATTAATCGCCATTGCCAACCAAATGGCACATAAGATGTTTGGTGGGAATGGTGAACGGCCCTTGCTGGGAGAGATGGCTAGCGAGATGATACCTGCTGAGTTGCTGGCTAACACTACAACCAAGGAATGTTTCAAGCAGATCGGCAAAAAACAATTGAGCCTTTCAGGTGGACAACATGTGAATTACTGGTGCTACTCCATGGGTGAACTTTCTCACGCAAAAGGGGTAGTGTTAGTCATTGATCCTGCTACATAGGGAAATTTGCTTTAATCAATCTAAAAATCAGTTTTTCCGGGAATTCATATAAAAATGACAGATGGCATTCAAATGAAGGAAGTGCTTGCAAAGTTGCATCAACTTCCCGTAATACCCGTTGTGATACAGGAAGTGATTAGCAGTTTTAGCGATCCTGAAATGGATAGTCATGTGCTTGCGCATAAAATTGAACAAGATCAGGGTTTAACTGCAAAGATTTTACGCGTTGCCAACTCTTCTTTTTACGGGTTACCCAGAAAAATTGGATCCATGCAGGATGCCGTAGTGGTGATGGGTTTCAATAATATTCGTTCCCTGGCGCTGTCGGCAGGTTTTGTGAAGGAATTTCCAGCTGGCGGAGAAAGTTTGTTTGATCGACACGCTTACTGGAAACGCTGTTTTCGGGTTGCAGCTTACGCCAAGGCGCTGGCAAAGTTGCTTAAGCAAGATCAAGGCATGGCGTTTACTGCAGGCATGTTCCATGACATTGGGCAACTGGTACTGGATACCTGTATGCATGAGCAGTTTGCAAGTGTGCTGGAAAAGCAGAATGCATCTGGTGAGGATCTGTTTGAAGTTGAGAAGGCAATGTTGGGTTTCGATCATATCGTGATTGGTGCCGAAGTTGCCAAATACTGGAACTTTCCTCAGTCAATTGAACATGTCATTCGTTTTTGGCATTTACCCGATCAGAATCCATTCGAACCAATGACCGGAATTGTGCATGTGGCTGCATTGATTGAAAGCGGCTTAAGTGGCGATGCGTTGGCAAATAGCGTATCGGAAGTGTTGCGTGAACGCCTACGGATTAACTGGGCAGATATAGAAGATGGTTTGCCTGATACTGATGAGATAAATGCGGGTGCAAGTCTGCTGTTATCGGCATAAAAATTGATAAGGAAAAGGCATGGCTTTTGATCGGATGACTAAACTCTCCTGGATTTATGATTTATATCGTCTTGGGCAGGATGTAGCGCTGAGTGAAAATACGGAAGCCATTTTTCAGGAGATTACTGTTCATATAGTGGATGGGTTTGAAGGGAAAAGTGGTTCATTGGCATTGCGCGATGATAAAGGGGACGATCTTACCATTGTTGCCGGAATTGATTTGCCCGCAGGTGTAGTGGGCAGTTCAGTGAAAATGGGCGGGGGGGTGTTGGGATGGGTAGCGCAGGAAGGTAGCCCGCTGCTGCTGAACGGCGATGCTTCAAATGATGTGCGTTTTCAACGTAACAGAGAAGGCCGCGGTGCTGCCTTAACTTCATCCAATTCTGCCATATGCTGGCCATTAAAAATTCAGGATCGCGTCATAGGCGCGATTAGCGTTAACCGACCCAATGCTACGCCACCTTTTGCTGAAACTGATCTGGAGCAGGGTACGGCCTTATTAAATATGGTGAGTCTGGCATTGGCCAACATGCAATTGCATGTTGATCAAAACCGCCGAATTGAAGAGCTGAAACAAGTAAATGCAAAACTTGCAGAGACGCAAAGTCAGTTGCTGCAATCAGAAAAAATGGCGTCAATTGGTCAGTTGGCAGCGGGTGTAGCCCATGAAATTAACAATCCCATTGGTTATGTTTACTCCAATTTGAGTACCCTGGAAAAATATGTGCAGGATGTGTTCAGCATGGTAGATGCTTATGAGCAGTCAGAAAACACAATTACTGATACGGATGTACGAGCCCAATTGCGGGCGAAAAGAGAAAAGCTGGATATGGCATTTTTAAAGGAGGATTTGCGGGAATTAATGGGGGAGTCCAAAGATGGCATTACGCGCGTAAAGCAAATTGTCCAGAATTTAAAAGATTTCTCGCACGTTGATACCTCGGATGAATGGCACTTTTCTGATCTGATAAAAGGGATCGATAGTACCTTGAATATTGTCAATAACGAGATCAAATACAAAGCCAAAGTGATCAAAGAATATGGCGATATTCCCGAAGTGGAATGCCTTTCTTCACAGCTTAATCAGGTGTTTATGAACTTGCTAGTGAATGCGGCCCATGCAATTGAAGAAAAAGGCGAGATAGCCATACGTACTGGAAAACAGGGGGAAGAAGTGTGGGTGGAAATTGCCGACTCTGGTAAAGGCATTGCCCCTGGTAATCTGAAACGGATATTTGACCCATTTTTTACAACCAAGCCAGTGGGCAAAGGAACCGGCCTAGGGTTATCTTTATCCTACGGCATTATTCAGAAACACAATGGGCGGATAGAAGTGCAAAGCGAACTAGGTAAGGGAGCTGCGTTTATAGTGTGGTTGCCAATCAGGCACGTGGAAATCCATGCAAGCCCGAATTAGATCAAGCAGGTAAATGTTAAGAATGCAGAAAAAAAATATACTGATAGTCGAGGATGAGCCATTCGTGGCTGATTATTTGCAGCTTACCCTCGGGGATTTGGGATATGCAGTAGCTGCTGTTGTGGATACAGGTGAAGAGGCTGTCCGTGTTGTTATTGAACAAAGCCCTGATTTGGTTTTAATGGATGTGGTACTGGCTGGCGAGATGGATGGCATTGCTGCCGCGGAACTGATTCATCAGCATTTGGATATCCCCGTGATTTTTTTGACGGCACATTCCAATGCGGATTTTTTGAAGCGGGCAAAGATAACCCAGCCTTTTGCGTATCTAATGAAGCCACTCAAAGAGAGTGAGTTGCGTTTGACATTAGAGCTTGCTTTGCAACGTCATGAGCTGGAAAGCAGGCTGGTAACACGAGAGAAACTGTTGCAGGGTATTCTCGATTCACTTACTGAGCATATTGCTGTGTTGGACATTCAGGGTTACATCACCATGGTCAATGCAGCGTGGGTTCGGTTTGCCTACGCTAATAGCGGAACTGACTTAAAGCGGACAGGAATTGGTTCCAATTATCTGGAGATTTGCCGTTTGGCGTCAGGGCATTCCTGCGAAGGGGGGCAACAGGCCTGTGAAGGTATTGCTGGAGTGCTCGCTGGCACACTCCCCCAATTTTTTCTTGAATATCCCTGTCACTCATCAGATCAGCAACGCTGGTTCGTGATGAACGTTACACCGCTAGAGGGGGAGAGCGGCGGGGTGGTTGTTTCCCATGCCAATATTACTGAACGCAAACTGGCAGAAGTGGAGTTGCAGCTAGCCCATGTTCAATTACAGCAGGCTAATCGACAGCTTGCACATACTCAGAGCCAGTTGATGCAATCGGAGAAACTGGCTTCGATCGGTCAACTCGCGGCGGGCGTCTCTCATGAAATTAACAATCCGATAGGTTATGTATACGGCAATATCGGGACATTTGAGCAATATATCAAGGATGTGTTTCAAATTCTGGATGCTTATGGGGAGGCAGAAACGAGTATTTCAGACGAAGAAGTGATTGAGCGTTTAGAGGCATTAAAAGCAAAGCTGGATATTCCTTTTCTGCGAATTGATCTCCAAAACCTGATCAAGGAATCGAAAGAGGGTATTGGAAGAGTTAAAACGATTGTGCAAAATTTGAAGGATTTTTCCGATCCGGATTCCATGGAACGTTGGCAGTGGGCTGATTTGCATAAAGGTCTGGACAGTACGCTCACCATTTTGCGGAGAGAGTTGCAAGGCAAGGCAGAAATCACGAAGGAATATGGACAAATACCAGAAGTGGAATGTCTACCATCCCAGATCAATCAGGTATTCATGAATTTATTGATGAATGCGATACAGGCGATAGAGAAGCAGGGCGTCATATCCATAGAAACGGGAGTTGATAGCGGGGAAGTGTGGGTGTCCATTACAGATACGGGTAAAGGCGTGTTGCCAGAGTACCTTAATAGAGTATTTGAGCCATTTTTCACTACAAAGACAGATGGGCAGGGAAGAGGGTTAGGGTTGTCCATGTCTTACGGTATTGTCAAGAAGCATCATGGCAGTATTGAAGTGCAAAGTGAGGAGAATAAAGGCACAACTTTTACAATATGGCTTCCGGTGAAGCATGTCTAATTTATTTATAGTAATTCAATGTGCTTTTGCAGGTTGGGGTGAATGAATATCACGATTAGTGAAATGGCCGGGCATGTTCACTCAGCTGATACAAGCAAAAAACAATCATCAAAGGTAATTGGTGTTGGTTTTGCCATAGTGGTGTTGCTTATGATCTTTTTGGTGATATTCAGCCTGTCAAGGTTGCATATTAACAATCAACAATTGGAAAAAATTGTAACAGGACATAACGTAAAAGCAGCACTGGCATACAAAATGCAGTTTATTGCCAGAGAAAGAATTATTTTACTACAGGCAATTATCAATTCAGCAGATGTCTTTGATCGTGATGAACTGGTACAGCGTTTTTATGCCTTAGCGCCTAAATTCATGGAAGCGATGAATGCTGAATTAAATCTGGATATGGTAAAGGAGGAAAAAGCTTTAATTGATTTGCAGCGAAAACTTATGTCTATTGCATCGCCAATTCAGGATGAAGTGCTGCTTTTGGTTTTAGATGGTAAAACGGATAAAGCGTTCAGTTTGTTGATGAACAAAGCCATACCTGGACAGGATAAGACTTTGGATGTGTTGGGGCAGTTTATAAACATGCAATTTGAACAAGCCAGTCAAGTTGCGATTTCAGCAAAAGAGAGTTACCAGGACGCTGTGAATTTATTGACGGTTAGCGGTGTAGTGGCACTTGTTTTAAGTATTTTTATTGCGCTTTTTGTCAATCGCAGGATGTCAGGCTTGGTGACGACTCTTCGAGCAAAAGAACACGAAGCGCGCATATTGCTGGATAATATTCCCGACTTGGTGTGGCTTAAAGATTGCGAATCACATTACGTGTGGGCCAATCCTCAATTTGAGATAGCTTCAGCTTTAGAACCGGGGAAAGTAACCGGATTGTCAGACAGGGAAGTGTGGCAGGCGAGCGAAGCTGCGCTTTGCCAAAGTGATGATCGCAAAGCAATGGAAAGCCATACGACTATCCAAAATGAGTGTGCTCTGACAAATCATGCCGGAAAGAGCCGGCATTTTGCTACATCCCGTACGCCGATTTATGATGAAGTAGGGCAATGCAAGGGCGTGCTTGGCGTCGCTTATGACGTCACTGAACGCAATCAGATGATCGAGAAAATCCGCGATGCTGGTATTGAATTGCAGTTTCAGAAAACCGCGCTTGATCAGCATGCTATCGTCAGTATTGCCGATGTCCATGGCAATATTGTTTACGTGAATGATAAGTTTTGCGAGATTAGTCAGTACGGGCGAGATGAACTGTTGGGTAAAAATCATCGTATGCTGAAATCCGGTTTTCATCCGTCAGTGTTTTTCGAGGAAATGTGGGCGACTATCGCAGACGGGCATACTTGGCATGGGGAGGTTTGTAATCGTGCAAAGGGAGGCGGGCTGTACTGGGTAAAGACTACCATTGTGCCTTTTGTGGATGAGAACGGCTTGCCTCTGAAGTATGTATCCATACGTACTGATATCACCCGAGCAAAGGAAGCAGAGAGCTTGCTTCACCGTAGTCAGGAAGAGCTGGAAGGAGTGGTGCAGGAACGCACCGGAGAGCTTATGGAGGCAAAGCGTTCGCTGGAAGCGGATATTGAGGTACGCCGAAAGGTAGAAGATGCTCTGAAAGAGCAGCTTCATTTTACGCGTGAACTGATGGAGGTGCTGCCTAATCCGTTGTTTTATAAAAAGGTGAATGGATCGTACCTGGGTGTAAACAAGGCATGGGAATCGTTTTTTGGGCGAGATAGAGATGTAATTATAGGAAAAACCGTGTCTGACCTTTATCCAATGCAACCGGACGTGGCAAAAAGGCATCTGGAAATGGATCAAGAACTGTATTCGCAAGGGGGCAGTCAGTCTTATGAAGTTACCCTAGCAGGGCCGGAAGGTGATATGCGCCATGTAGTGTATTACAAAGCAACTTATACGAAATCAGATGGAAGTATAGCGGGCATAGTTGGCACTATTGTAGATATTTCAGAGAGAAAGATAGCCGAGGCTAATATTCGACAACGCAACCTTGAGCTAAATGAGCTAAATCAGAAGCTTCAGGAAACGAAAGGCCAATTATTGCAATCGGAAAAAATGGCATCAGTTGGGCAGTTGGCAGCTGGGGTTGCTCATGAGATCAACAACCCTATCGGTTATGTCTATTCCAATCTGGGTACGCTGGATAAATATGTGAAAGATATATTTAGCATGATTGAAGTCTATGAGCAGGTAGAAGCGGCGATTACCAACGCTGAAGCATTGGCGCGTCTTCAGATAGCTAAACAGAAGTATGAATTGGAGTTTTTGAAGCAAGATGTTACTGAATTGATGAATGAATCGAAAGATGGCATTACGCGCGTTAAAAAGATTGTGCAGGATTTGAAAGACTTCTCTCATGTAGATGTTTCAGAAGAATGGCACTGGACAGATTTGATCAAAGGAATTAACAGTACGCTCAATATTGTGAGTAATGAGATCAAATATAAGGCCGAAGTGATTAAGGAATATAGCGAAATTCCTGAAGTAGAATGTTTGTCTTCCCAAGTTAATCAGGTCTTCATGAATCTGTTGGTAAATGCGGCACATGCAATCGAAGAGCGCGGGGTTATCACCATTCGCACTGGTATGCAGGGTGACGAAGTATGGGTGGAAATTTCAGATACCGGTAAAGGGATCGCACCAGATAATCTGAAAAGAATCTTTGATCCGTTTTTTACGACCAAGCCAATTGGGAAAGGGACAGGATTAGGGTTATCTCTCTCTTATGGAATAATTCAGAAACATCATGGGAGGATAGAGGTGCAAAGTGAAGTAGACAAAGGAACGACCTTTAGAGTATGTTTGCCGTTAAGCCGTCAGGATTTTGACGACCAAGGCAATACTTATACAGGCCATTTGTCGACTCATTAAAAGTAATGATAAATCATATCTGAGCGTGGAGGCCTGATTCTTATCCAAGGAGCGCATTTGTAATGGCGAACAACCCCCATGTTCACCCATTAATAACGGCTATTGATGTTATTGATGATTTTCAGCAGTTTATTTCGTTACCACCAGATGCGGATGCAGATGCGCAGGTATTGGCTCAGGGAATTAACCGTTTGCTGGAGCGGCTTTCAGATAAATATAGTTTGAGCAGTAAAGAATCCGACAGCCTGGCAGCGGCCAGTATTCGAATGGTAGTCATGGCGGATGTGCATGATCGATTGAATCAAGCTGATAAGCACGTAAAAACAGCCAGTGACTTAAAAAACTTTTTTGAAGAAGTAGTGATTGATTTAAAAGAAGCAACTAGTGCACAAGTAGGGCTATATGTATCACTGGATGGAGGGGGAAATTTAAGGAATCTGCTGGCGCCAGGATTAGATGTTGAGACAGTCAAATTACTGAAAAGGACCGGAGTTTTTCATAAATTACTGGTATCAGCTTTTACCGGAAAAGAAGTTGTTCATCAATCCGGTTTGAGTGGGGAAGGTATACCTTCGGTGCTTGAAAGTCCTATGCTTGTTGCGCCAGTCATTGTGCATGGCAAGACGATAGGGATATTTCTAATGCTCGAAAGAGAGGGTAACGAAGTATTTAGCCGTGATGATTTGACCATGCTTGATCAACTGTTACCCGATGTCACGCGAGTGCTGGAACGAATTGACCTTATGCGGGCACTGGAGCAAAGCAACAAATCTTTACATGCAGAGCAATTAAAACAGCAGGTACTTATTGAGCAATTAGAATCGGCCCAGAGCCAGTTGTTGCAGTCTGAAAAAATGGCATCAGTCGGACAACTTGCAGCAGGTGTTGCGCACGAGATCAATAATCCGATTGGTTTTGTCTATTCCAATATGGGAACACTGGAAAAATATCTGGAAGATTTGTTTGCAATGGTGGATAGCTATGAGTTGGCAGAAAGTTCTATCGCTGATGGAGATGTGCTGGCGCGTTTGCAACTTGCAAAACAAAAACTGGATTTGAAGTTTTTGAAAGAAGACCTACCCGCTTTAATGGGCGAATCAAAAGATGGTATTACGCGTGTAAAGAAAATAGTGCAGGATTTGAAGGATTTCTCACATGCAGATGTAGAAGAGAAATGGGATTTTGCAGATTTGGAGAAGGGAATTGATACCACGCTGAATATTGTCAATAACGAGATCAAATATAAGGCGGAAGTAGTAAAGGAATATGGCAATATTGCTGAAGTGAATTGCTTGTCTTCTCAACTTAATCAGGTATTCATGAACTTGCTGGTGAATGCGGCGCATGCCATCGAAGAGCATGGCACAATTACCATTCGAACCGGGAAGCATGGTGAGGAGGTATGGGTGGAAGTAGCCGATACCGGCAAGGGTATTGCACCCGAAAATATCAAGCGGATATTTGACCCGTTTTTTACAACCAAGCCCATTGGAAAAGGAACGGGATTGGGATTGTCTATGGCATATGGCATTATTCAGAAACACCATGGCAGAATTGAAGTGCAAAGTGAAGTAGGTAAAGGTACAACATTCAGAGTATGTCTGCCTCAGAATCATCAGAGCTGATCAGCACATTATTAGGAGCATGGGAGTTGATTATGTTTTTAGTAAATATGATCAATATCCATTTGATAGCGGATTTTTTGGATGAAGCAAGTTGAATGATGGATGAAAAAATGAGCGAGACGCAAGCGATATCAACACCGCAAGCTGAACCAGCCGCAACCCCAACATTATTGTTTGTTGATGATGAGGCCAATATCCTTTCTTCACTTAAGAGGCTATTTCGCCCTTTTGGCTACCGTATATTTACAGCAGAGAGTGGGGCGGAGGGTCTGGAAATCATGGAGCGGGATTCCGTCGATCTGGTTGTATCCGACATGCGCATGCCTGAAATGAATGGTGCACAATTTCTTGAGAAAGTCAGAGAAAAATGGCCCGATACTGTCAGAATATTGCTGACAGGTTATGCAGAAATGGAAGCAACGATTGACGCAATTAACAAGGGGCAGATTTATCGTTATATATCGAAACCTTGGGAAGATAATGATATTACGTTGACTGTTAAACAAGCGCTTGAACGAAAAGAGCTGGAGCGTGAAAAACTGCGTTTGGAAGAATTAACGCAAAAGCAATTTGAAGAATTGAAAGAATTTAACGCCACGCTTGAAAGTAAGGTTAAATCGCGTACCGAAGAAGTGCGTCAAACGATGGGCTTTCTGGAATTTGCCAATGATAATCTTAAAAAGAGTTTTATAACTACCGTCAGGGTATTTGCCAACCTGATCGAGATGCGAGAAGGAAAGCTGACAGGTCACTCCCGCCGTGTTGCCGATCTTTCCAAAGCGATCGCCCAGCAGATGGGTATAAAAGGTTCAGAATTGCAGGATATTTTTCTTGCGGGTCTGTTGCACGATGTGGGCAAAATTGGATTGCCGGACCGCCTGCTTGAAAAACCATTTTCAAGCTTAACCGCCGAAGAAAGGGCGGAGGTAGTCAAACATCCAGCAAAAGGACAAGCTGCGCTGATGGCTTTGGAGCAACTCCAGGGTGCAGCTAAGCTGATAAGAAGCCACCGTGAACGTGTTGACGGGATGGGGTTTCCAGAAAAACTGATAGGCGACGCTATACCGCTTGGCGCACGTATTATCGCAGTAGCAACTGATTACGATGCTGTGCAGACTGGTTCCTTGCTCAGCAAAGTCATGAGCCCCGCTGAAGCGACCAGTTATATCCTGGAGGGAAATGGCAAACGATACGATTCTGCAGTGGTTAAGGCATTCATTAAGGTGACCGACACAAGCGGGGCAGCCCAAGCAATACCGGAACTCCCTGTAAAAACAGATCAATTGCAGCCTGGTATGAAGCTTTCCCGGGACCTGTTAAGCAAAGATGGTGGATTGTTGCTTTCCAAGGATCATGTAATAGATGATAGCCTAATATCTCAAATCCGGAATTTCGAAGAATTGGAAGACAGGCTGCTTACTATTTATATTTATGCAAAAAAAGGAAGCTGACATGTACCGTATCATGCTGGTGGATGACGAAGAAAATATTTTGAATGCATTGCGACGAGTATTAGTCAGTGATTTTGACCATGAAGGTCAAACCTACCAATTGACTGTTGAAACATTTAGCGTACCGAAAGAAGCGCTAAAACGGGCAGAAGATATGGCTTTTGATCTGGTGATATCTGATTTTCGAATGCCTGTGATGAATGGCGTGGAATTTTTGAAGGCATTCAGAAAAATTCAGCCAAACTCTTCTCGCATGATTTTAAGTGGATACACTGATCTGGATGGTTTGCTTGGAGCTATTAACGAAGCGCAAATTTACCGTTTTATCAATAAACCCTGGAATGACTTCGATTTGAAGTCTGCCATTGCTCAGGCGTTAACGTATCGCGGCTTGTTAATGGAAAATGAGCGATTGGCAGATCTGGTGCGTGTGCAGCAGGGGCAACTCAGCAAGCAGGAAATAGCGTTAAAACAACTTGAAGCAGAAAGTCCGGGCATCACTAAAGTGAATTGGGGTCCAGATGGGTCCGTGATACTGAATGAAGAAGATATGTAATCCATAAAATGATGAGATTATTTTGCAAATAATATAAGGTCTACATTCTAAAGATGGCAGAATTTGACGAAACTAATCGTAAAATCACCATTAAGCTGGTTTATTATGGTCCGGCTATGAGTGGCAAGACTACTAATGTCATGCAATTGCATGACATGCTGGCACCCGATTTGAAGGGTGAAATCATGACCCTGGAGACCCAAAACGATCGAACTTTGTTTTTTGATTTGCTTCCTTTGGGGTTTCGCACGCAATCCGGTTGGTTAATTAAGTTCAAGTTATATACAGTGCCAGGGCAAGTGGTGCATGATGCAACGCGCAAGGCGGTGCTTTCACGGGCAGATGGTGTTGTATTTGTGGCCGATTCCCAGCGTTCGCAAGGCATCAATAATTCCGAATCATTTCAAAATCTTGAAGATAATGCACGTCGTGTAGGTCTTGATTTCGATGTTTTGCCATTAGTCGTACAGTTTAATAAGCGTGATCTGCCTCAGATACTTTCCGAAACAGAGATTCAGGACCGCTGGTCGGCAGCACCATGGCCTCTGGTGTTTGCCTCAGCACTTGTTGGTACTGGTGTGAAAGAATCATTTATCAAATTGTTGGAGGCGGTTTATCCAGTTCTGGATAAGGCATATTCATTGCAAGAAACGCACCAGATTGGGATGTCCGCATTTATTCGAGCTGTTGCAGGTGAGTCAGATGGAAATTCAGGCTAGAGGATATGACAGCGAGTTAAGTTTGCGTGATCTCCTGTCCGGTATTTCACCGGATAAGCTGGGTGCTGTAATGTCGGTTTTGCTCGATTCAAAGTTTCGCGTGGTTGCTGCAAATGGTGATTTAATTACTGGTGAGCCAGTATCCTTTAAAGAGGCGGTCAGCCGATTTTCACTCATCTATGATCTCGAAACCGTTGGTTATCTTGAAACGATTGCCACAGAAAAAGTTGATGAAGCCAAACTTAAGGCCGCAGTCAACTTGCTGGCATTGTTGATGAAATCCGGTGCACGTTATTTTATGGCCTCTGAAATGCATATTGAGGTTGTGAAGTCAGATTATGAAGAACTGCAGCAGAAGCACGCGGCGTTACTGGAATCGGAATCTCGTTATAAGGCTCTGGCGGAGCAATTGGATGAACGCGTAAAGGAACAGGTTAAGACGATTGATTCAGCTCAACGCCAGTTATATCAAGCTGAAAAGATGGCTTCAATCGGACAGTTGGCTGCAGGTGTCGCCCACGAAATTAATAATCCCATTGGGTTTATCAAAAGCAATTTGAGTACAGCTCAGTCTTACGTTAAAAAATGCCGCTCCATAGCAGGCCTGGTGAAGTCAGAGGGAGGGGAGAAGCTCGTTAGTGCATGGAAATCCGCGGATATGGACTTTGTGCTGAATGACTTTGATGCATTGTTGCAGGAGAGCGTATCGGGTTCGGATAGGGTGGCGCGTATTGTCGCGGATCTTAAAGGGTTTTCTAATGTAGACCAGGCCGAAGAAGAAAGCGTTAACCTTAATGACAATATACGATCTGTGTGTAATGTAGCTGCAAATCAGATCAGCAGTCAGGCCGAAATGCTTTTGGAACTTGGCGAATTACCGATGTTGCGCTGTTTGCCGGGACAGTTAAATCAGGTTTTTTTGAATTTGCTGCTCAATGCAGCGCAAGCCATGAAAACGCGCGGTGAAATACGCATTAAGACTAACTTTTTGAATGGAAAAATCTGCATTCAGATAGCTGATACGGGGAGGGGTATTCCGGCTGAAGCATTATCGCGGATATTCGACCCGTTTTTCACTACGCGGGATGTGGGGCAGGGTACTGGCCTGGGGCTGACAGTCAGCAGGGATGTGATCGTTGCCCATGGTGGGCGCATAGAGGTTGAAAGCGAGATTGGAGTGGGTACAACGTTTACAATTTATTTGCCTCTTGGCACGTAAATCGCTTTTACTTGCAAATGCAGTTAACCGCGCAGAGAAAACGAGAAGATGCTAATAAATAAACGTCACAAATTCGGCGAAGGGTTAGCCTTGGTTTTCTCTTTTTTTCTTTTAACTCTGCGTCTCCGTGGTTAATGCGCTGTTATATTCAGGCTCTAAAGAAGATTGACAAAATGAAGCTCACAGGTTGTTGTAAGCTATAGCATTCACATATTAAACCTTGTGCAGGAAACTGAATGACTCGTTATGCATCCTTATTTACAGGCAGTGCGCCTGATAAAGATCAAGAACAGGAATTGCCTAAATCAGCAAACTACCGGATTCTTTTGGTCGATGATGAGCCAAATGTGCTAAAAGCATTGCAGCGTGTTTTTCGTCAGGAAAATTATACGGTCGTTACCGCGCCAAATGGATTGGAGGCGCTTGAATTGCTCGGTAAAGAGCCGTTTCAACTCATGATCTCCGATTATATGATGCCGATCATGAATGGCGCAGATTTGTTGAAACAGGCTAAAGCGCTGCATCCTGACATGATACGGATTATGTTGACCGGCCATGCGGACACCGGAGCGGTAATGGGGGCCATCAATGAAGGTGCAGTATACAAATTCATTCTGAAACCCTGGAATGATGATGATCTTCGCATTACAGTCGGATTGGCATTGGAACAGTACGATCTGATCCAGAAAAACAAAGCGTTGCAGAAAGACAACGCGCAAAAATCAAATGAAATTTCTGCGCTTTCCAAACTGACTGTTACCAATCGCAGTCAGCTCGCCATCATGCTCAATAAACGTAATTTGCTGAATAGTCAGCAGGTCCAGGAACTGTACCGGTTGCAACAGCAAAGGAAGGAACCCATGATCAAGCTGCTGCTGGAGCATGATTGGGTGTCAGAAAAAACCATCCGCGATATTTTGCGCAAGGATTTGCTGGTTGAGGAAGTTTCTCTCGCCGAATTTCAGGTGGACCCTTCCGTCGCTTCCCTTGTACCGCACAGCTTTTGCGAACGGCAACTGGTCGTGCCGCTCCGGCTGGAAGGTAAACGTTTGCTGCTGGCAGTCGCAGACCCTATGGATACTGGGCTGATTGATGATTTGCGCTTTGTTTCCGGACTGGAAATCCAGCCTGTGATGGCTAATGTAGGGGCTATTAAAAGCAAGCTTGCAGAGGTGTACGGCGCAGAAGAAATCGATTTCAAAGAATTGGAAACGTTGGTTTCCAACCCGGATCCCTACGAAGGAATTGAAGTTGTCATTGAGGAGGAAGACAACGCATCTCTCGATGAATTGCTGCGTGGCACAGATGAGCCACCTGCAATCCGCTTGTTAAATGCGGTGATGCTGGAAGCTATCCGCCTGGGTGCAAGTGATATCCACATTCAGCCGCGCACCAAGAGTGTCGTAGTACGTTATCGAATAGATGGTGTGCTGATGGACAAGATCAATATTCCCCATCATCTGCACCAGTCTCTGGTTTCACGGCTTAAAGTCATGTCCGAGCTGGATATCAGCGAGCGGCGCCGGCCGCAAGATGGCCGCATCACGGTAAAGACACCAATGCGTATAGTGGATTTGCGTATTTCAACACTGCCAACAATAAATGGCGAAAAGGTTGTCATGCGTATTCTTGATCGCAATTCAGCCATTGTCGGGCTTGATGGATTAGGATTTTCCAATTCAGACTTGGGAAAAGTCTTGAATATGGTCGATAAACCTCAGGGATTGATTCTTACAACCGGCCCCACTGGAAGTGGTAAAACCACCACGCTTTATGCCTTGTTGCAGCACAATGCTTCACCGACTAAAAATTATGTCACTATTGAAGATCCTGTGGAATATTATATGGATCAAGCCGGTCAAGTGCTGATCAAAGAGAAGATCGGGTTGACCTTTCCTGTTGTTTTACGCGCTATCCTGCGGCAGGATCCAGACGTAATTCTGTTGGGGGAAATCCGTGATTTTGAGACTGGTGAAGTGGCATTTCATGCTGCCCTGACTGGACACCTGGTATTCTCCACGCTGCACACCAATTCGGCAGTTGCAACAATTTCTCGACTGTTTGATTTGGGGCTAAAACCTTATGTAGTGGCGACTGCATTGGAAGGCGTGATTGCTCAACGCCTGGTGCGCAAAATTTGTGATCATTGTCGTGAGCCAAATAAGCCTGATCCCTCACTTTTGGCACGCCTTGGGCCCTTATTCAGCCAGGAAAGTGTCACTGCGTCCAAGGGGAAAGGTTGTGGGCATTGTAATGGCAGTGGTTATAAAGGCAGGTTAGGCTTATATGAAGTGCTGGTGCCCAATGATGAAATGCGTCATCTCATTGCAAGTGGTGCAACCATCCTGGAAATAAACAACCTTGCGCGAAAGCTGGGAACCTCTACGTTAATTGAAGATGGTTTTATAAAGGTAAACCAGGGATTGACGACATTGGAAGAATTATTGCGGGTATTAGGACCTCAATAATTCTTCCAGGGTGCTGGTGGAAAAATAAGCTAGCGTCAATTGATTGAATATTTACCAGGTATTGTAGGGTGAACCATCCCGACTGTTTCCTGGCGCACCGCTCTGAATGTCATATACCCCCCCTTTTTCAGCATCTTCTGGTGGGATGATAACCCAGGTGGTTTCACTTTCCGTGATTGGGTCTGGCGGTATTTTACGGATATATTTTTTGCTGACGAGGTCTTCAAGTGCGTCAGGATACTTACCTTTATCTCCATAGTATTTGTCTATCGCATCACGCATGATGTTTAAATCTTCTTTCAATATGGCTTCTTTGGATTTTTCCAGGCTATGGAAATAACGGGGTACAGCAATACTGAGTAAAGTGGCGATGATAGCCATCACGACCAGCAGTTCAATCAAGGTAAAAGCATTGTGTTTGGATTTTTTTGGCATGGTTACCATTCTCTGTATGCAATGCCGTTTAATCCAGTACCACTGGATAATGAATAGACATCAAAAACATCCTCACCTTCCTGAGGGTCGTCAGGGGCACTCTTGTAACTGCGCTTCCCCCATGTTTCTGAAGCGGTTGCATTACTGTTTTTGGATAATGGATCCCGTGGAATTCGTCTCAAAAAATAGATCATTTCCTTGTTGGCGCTTTTTGCGTCGACTACACCTTCAGCCAAAGTCTCCAGTGATTTTGGATAGCCTGATTCATCAGCTGCTTTTATAATGCGTTTGTCATCTACCGCTTGCTTGTAAGCATCGATGGCATCACGAATTTGTCTCAGGGATGCCTGCAATTCCTGTTCTTTGCTGCGCTGTACCGTTATTGATGTTAATGGCAAAGCAACCGTTGCGAGTATGGCTACAATCGCAACGGTGATCACCAATTCAATAAGTGTGAATCCTTTTTTACTGGGCGATAACAGCATAAGGTGTTCAGGGCACTATCGTTAATGGACGAGGAGGCATAGCGCTGCTTTTTACTGGATTTCCTATCATGTCAGCCACTTCCGGATTGGAAATGCTTAACGACGTAGGTCCCGCTTTTCCGGGTAATGGTCGCATGTAGATGTTGGCAAGGTTTCCGCTTCCATTTACGGGTGATTCACGTTCAAAATTGAGCCGGAGGAAACCAGAACCTTCTCCGGTATGAGTGAAGTCAGTCGGTTGGCCATCCTGCTCCAGAAAATTACCAGCTTGAACTTTAGTGACTTCCAGCTTTGCAGGGTCATAGACTACATCAAAAGAAGTTTGTTTCACGTTATTAAATGCCGCAGCACTGACATTGACGATAAATTCTTTTCCAATATTTGCCTGTGGAGGGGCAATTAACCCAAGCTGAACAGGATTTCCTGTCATTGCAGGGTTCGACGCAGGGTTGGCAGAGGGGGATGCCTTGGGTGCGCTGGAAAGGCTGATGACTGGCTGCCCAGAAGCGGTCTTGTCTGCTTTGGGGGTGGTAGCGCCCAGGAAAAGAGGTGCTGCGCCAATACTTGTTTCTGTTCCGGAAGTAAATTCAGTAATATCTGCGTCAGGCCTTACCAAATTACGCACGACATGCGGGGTGATCAGCAAAATAATTTCGGTTTTGGAATGTTCGTCACGGTGGCTTGAAAACAGCCGCCCGAACAATGGCAAATCACCCAGGCCCGGTATCTTGCTTGCGCTGGCACGATCTTCATCGTTAATGAGCCCTGCGAGAGCCTGGGTTTCACCATCTTTTAGCCTGAGATTGGTTACTGCATTTCGAGTGCCAACTTGATAGGTCAGCGTGCCTGTGCTGCTCTTGATTTCGCGCACAATGTTACTGACTTCCAATCCGACTTTAATGCCTACTTCGTTTTCAAGGTAAATGTTAGGTTCCACATCCAGTTTCAGTCCAATATCCAAATAGCTCACAGACTCAGAGATACCCACATTGGCAGTGCTGGTAGTGGTGATGACAGGTACTTTATCGCCAATGTGGATTTTGGCTTTCTCACGATTTTTTACACGAATGCGGGGGTTCGCCAATATGTTCGTGTCGCTGTCTTCTTTTCTGAGATTGAGAACGGGACTGGAGATGCCGATTTTACTTGCATTCAGTGTTTTCAAACTTTCAACCGTAAGTTGGCTGGCCACCACGCTGGGTGTGGTGGCAACAACAGCCCCTGCAGAAGTGGTTACCGTGTTGGAGTTTGTTAAATTTAATACAGTGAACTGGTTGGGGTATTGAATGCCCAATTCAGTCAATTTAGAGCGTTTAACTTCTAGTACTTCGACTTCCAGCATGACTTCAGGTTCTGCCATATCTTGAGCTGCAATCAGTTTTTCTGCAAGGCGAATTACTTCGGGCGTATCACGCATCATTAGCAGATTCAGTTTTTCATCTATAAACACATCTCGTGTTTTAAGCATGGTTTTGATCATGTTCAAAGTTTGCTTTACATCAGCATTCGATAGATAGAAACTTTTAACAACCAATTCTTGATAGTCTTTTGCCTTAGCTGGGGTGTTGGGGTAGATCAGCAGGGTATTTTCACTGAGAATACGTTTTTCCAGTTGATTGGTGATGAGCAGTAAATTAATGACATTTTCGATAGACGAATTTTTGACGTATACCGTTGCTTTCAAGTCAGGGCGCACGTCTTTATCAAAAATAAAATTGATGCCTGAAGTGCGTGAAATAACTTCAAACACAGAGCGCATATTGGCATCACGAAACTCTAACGTGATGGGCTTTTTGAGGCCGGAAGCAAGCGGAGGATTGGATAACACGCTTTGTTTTTGTTGCTCGTCAATTGCGCGCTGTAGTTTTAAACTTGGCAGGTGGCTGGGATCTTCAGCTAATATGGCGCGAACAATAGATTGAGATGCGTCAATATTACCTGCCGTGAATTGCTCATTTGCCTTAATGAATTCGGCATTATGTTTTCGATCATTTTGTAATTGTTGCAACCCATCCGCCGCACGTTTATTTTCCTTATCGATTTTTTGAACTCGAGTGAACATTTGCTCGGCTTCATCATATTGCCCAGCTGTGCGTAAGCTGTCTGCCTGTAACAATAATCGATTTACCTGATTCAACCGCTCACGGTGAAGGTAGGCACGATACTCGATGTTTTTCGGATCTTCTTTTGTAGCGGTTTCAAGTTGCGCTAATCCCTCTTCAACTTTGCTTTCGGCCAATAAACTTTTGCCATCACGGAAAGC
This sequence comes from Sulfurirhabdus sp., assembly GCA_043759595.1. GTDB lineage: Bacteria > Pseudomonadota > Gammaproteobacteria > Burkholderiales > SMCO01 > Sulfurirhabdus. Next base: position 37,029 of record JAYVLG010000014.1, read on the forward strand.
CCTTTCGCCTGCGCATCCTGAAATGAGCAAGGTAATCAGAGATAAAGCCAGCCAGCAGCGGTTGCATACTTTCAATTTCAATTCATTTCTCCGATTTGCATGTTCTGCTTGATGTTGAGCGGAATATAAGTAAGGGTAATGTTAGAAGGCGTAATATGTTCCACGCGATACGTACCCTCCAGAGTATCCCCTTCCTTGATAATAAAATTTCGATCCTGTTTGCTCAGGAAAATGCTGAGTTTTCCACCATCGATCATCTTACCCATGTAGGTGTAAGGAAGCGGTGGCGCAGAAGGTGGGGGAGGTGGCGGAGGTGGCTGCGGTTTGGGCGGTGGTGGAGGTACATACCAGGACTTGCCCTTGAAAATATCATTTAAATCGGCATTTGCATCGAGCGATGATCTATTCAGTTTATCAAGTTGAATCATCTTAGTGGATTCAACGGAGTCATGATGTTTTTTTGAAGAAGTTTTTGTGTGGGCCGAAATCATTAATTCATTCTGGGCTGAAGTGGATTCTTCCTGATTGCTGACCCAGAAAACAGCCGCAAGCGTGAGCAGCAGCGCAGTTGCAATGAGAATCCAGCGGGTTGTTTTTGGAACTGCCATCAGGGAGCTCCAAAAAACAATGTCAGTTTTATACGAGCGTCCAGTGTAGTCGCTCCAATGGTATCGCGCTTAAAGCTGATGTCATCTATGGCTGCAACCGGGACTTCAGTTAGTACCTCGTTGGCGAATTTTCTGATTTGTGGATAAGTACCTTTTAATGGCAGGATTATTTGGTACCGAGAAAGTTTTTTGTTTTGATCAGGGATGAAACGGTATTCGCCTGTTTCCAGTACCAGTTTCTGGTGTTCAGCCGCGCTGTATATTTTTGCAAGCCAGTCGTTTTTATCGATAGCATGAGGGAAAAACCGGTAGTATGCAGCCAGTTGCGTTTCGGTATTGTTTGTTTTGCTTATGCCACCATTGTTCAAGGCAACTTGAGCTCGATGACGCAGGGATGTGGATTCCAGTTTGAGTTGATCAAGACGGTTTTGCTCTGGAATAACAGAAGAAAGATAAAAAGCCCCACTGAATGCGATGAGTGTAATCCCAAGAATGCCCATCCAGCCGGCGCGGCTCAGTAATCGTTTGACTGACCATATCCATGCTTTCATGGTTGTGTTCTCCACGTTGCACTTAAGGTAAATCGAACTGGTTTTTCTGGGTCACGCAGGCTTATTTCATGGGTAAGCAAGGAAATGTTATCCAGGATTTTATCCTGTTGAAGCTGCTTGATATATTCCAGCATTGCATTCAAATCTTTGGCTTCCCCATTAAGTTTCATTACCTGTTTGCCTGCGTCTGGCTGAATGGCCAATAACGCAATGGTATCGGGATTGGATGATTCCAGCGATTTGAAAAGGCCCTCCCATGGTAGGGCAAGTTTTTGCAGGGTTGCGTTTGCCTGTTTGGCTTCTTCCATTGTTTCTGGCGAGAGCTTGGATGTTGTACTCGTGCCACCGTTTTTTTGCACCAGTTTTTCAAGGTGTCCGGCATTTTCTTCAGCGGCAGTGAGTGCTGTGTTAAGCGATCGAAATTGCAAGCCGATCGTGACTGCAGTTGAAATGCCGATGAGTAACAGTAATATGCCAGTCAGCGCTGAGGTGGTTTTGGTCTGAAGGTAATCGAGAGAAAGAGCGCGCACCAGTCTAATTCCCCATAACCAAAGCGAATCGGGTGATATCTTTGGATGTGAGTCCAAACTGTGCTTTGGGTAATAGCTGTTGCATGACCCATTTATCCTTGCGAGGTAAGGTTAACTGCTGACCTGGCGCTACCAGAAATACCTTGCTGGGCGGGTTGTCCAGATTGGTCAGGCGCCACAGGCGATCAAGCAGAAAAGGCAGTTCCGTTGCCCAGTCATCTTTTTCGATCAGTTTGGTGTTGATGCTTTGCCATTTTTGTTCATGAAAAAGAGAAATACATAATTTTTCTTTCTCAAGAATAACCAGCCATGCTGAATCATCTTTGAATAGCCGGCGGTTCTGGTTGAAAGCTGGCATCAGAAAAGGTTGTACTGAATGCAAACGTAATTTCCCCTGTAGCGCGGTTTTTTTGAGGCCATCCAATAATGGCTGGTCAATTGCGCTGGCTATCCCCGGTGAACCAGACTGGCTTTCGCTGTAACTGAGTGCCCAGTTGTTGGTGGCTTCACCATACACTTTTGTGAAACAATGTTTTACAAAAGCTGTTTGCTCCTGTTCGCCGGTGATGTCCGGGCTCCAGGGTACGATTTGGTAGCGAACGAAATGATTGGACACAATGACTGAAGCAGTGGCGTTTTGCCACTTTTGTTCTGTTAAACATTTGGCCAATAAGTTAAGGGGAGCTTCCCAATGACGGTCAGATTGTGGAGCGCATTTCACTACTTGTTTTTCTGTGATTTTCGGGCGCAAGCCTTTGCCGATTCTAACCAGAATCAATCTGTCTGGCGCTATGCCGATGCGTAGTTGATCACGCCACAAAGGTAACACGGTTCACCTCCTGTAACGTGGTTTCGCCTTTGGCTACCAGATCCAGCGCTGATTCACGCAAGAAGCGTGTGCCGTTTTTTCTTGCTGCTTCCTTGATGCGCCGGATAGGTTCGCGGGCTACGATCAGTTCCCGGATTTCGTCGTTCAGATTCAATAGTTCAGCAATTGCTTTCCGCCCTTTGTAGCCGGAGCCCCGGCATTGCCCGCATCCCAATCCACTGCGAAAGGTATATCCAGCCGTTTCTTCTGGTGTAAGGCCGGAGTCCGCCAGGAGTTGTGCATCAGGTGTGTCAGGTGCGGCACAGTGGGGGCAGTTTACCCTGACCAGTCGCTGGGCAAGAATACCATTGAGCGCGGTAACGAAACTGTATGGATCAACTTGCATATGTAAAAATCGACCAATCACATCCAGGCTGCTGTTTGCATGCACTGTAGTGAATACCAAATGTCCTGTAAGTGCTGCCTGCACAGCAATTTGTGCGGTTTCAGGGTCGCGTATTTCACCTACCATGATTTTGTCCGGGTCATGACGCAGAATGGAGCGCAGGCCTCGGGCAAACGTCAGACCTTTTTTTTCGTTCACGGGAATTTGCAGTACGCCTGCCAGTTGGTATTCTACCGGGTCTTCGATAGTGATGATTTTGTCCAGGCCGTGATTGATTTCCGAAATCGCTGCATACAGAGTGGTGGTTTTGCCGCTTCCCGTAGGGCCGGTAACCAGAACCATGCCGTAGGGTTCATTATAGAGCCGACGCATTTGCGAGATAGTGAGTTCATCCAGTCCCAGATAATCCAGACGCAGGCCTTTAACTTGATCAGCCAGGGCTTGTTTGTCCAGCACACGAAGCACAGCATCTTCGCCGAAAATGCTGGGCATAATGGAAACCCGGAAATCGATCTCCCTGCCCTGCATTGCAATTTTGAAACGGCCATCCTGTGGTATGCGGCGTTCGGCAATGTCCAGTTCAGACATGACTTTGATGCGGGAGATGATCTGGTCGGCCTGCTCTAATCCCTGCGCAGAACCAACGGAAGAAAGGACGCCGTCGATACGGTATTTGATGGTCAGACCGCTGTGTGTGGTTTCCAGGTGAATATCGCTGACATTGAGTTTAAGCGCATCATATAGCGTGGAATGGACCAGTTTGACCACTGGGCTGGTGTCTTCGCTGATGGATTTTAGAGATAGTATCTCGATTCCAGCAGTTGGACTGTTTTCCTGCCGCTCGCTGGGCATGACATTTTCCATGGCGCGCATGGACTCTTCATGTCGGGCCAGGTATGCCGAAATATCGGCTCGTTGTGCAAGATACCAGCGGAATGGCTGTGTGATGATTTCTTCTGCCCAGCTATGTATATCCTGAGCAAATGGATCGGCAAAAACCAGCAGCAATTGTTCTTCGCTATTGCGGAAGGCGATACATTCTTTTTGTAGTGATTGGGCAAAAGGGAGGATGTCAAAGGCGATTGACCACTGGTGTAACTCCCCCATCGAGGCGACAGGGTAGAGTAGCGTGAGTCCTAAACTTGCCACAAAATCTTGTGGAGAAAATCCTAACCTTTCTTCCAGAATATCAATAATGCGCCGTCTGGTGCGAGCAGACTCTGCGCGAGCTTCACGTAACACAGTTGCCGGAATTTCACTGGCATGCGCTTCAGTAAGCAAGATTGCATTTGTGTTCGGGGAATTCATTGAATACTCCCTGCCAATTCAAAGATAGGCATATACATCAATACCACTATCAGGCCAATAATCAGGCCGATCACTGCCATCAATATGGGCTCAAAGAGACGGGTGAACCAGTCTACCCAGCGTGCCATTTCATCATCATAAAAGGCGGCTATACGTTCCATCATGTCGCCCATATTACCGGTACGCTCGCCCACACGTAACATGCGAAGTGAAACCGGAGTAGTTAATGCATTCATTTCCATTGCAACAGAAAGCGGACTACCTTCTTTAACCTTTAGAATAGCCCCTTGTAAGCTGCCTCGAAGCGCCAGGGCCAGCAAACCGGAAACCATATCCAATGCAGTGGTAATGGGAATTCCGCCACGTAACAACATGCCAACAGTACGATAAAAGCGTGCCAGCTGGTACACTTTCATCCGTTCGCCAATCACCGGAACCAGCCATAATTTTTCACCGATCCAGCGTTTGGTTTCAACCCGTGTAAAAAAATAGACAATCACAGTCAGTACACCAACTGTTACAGCCAGCACGGTACTGCCATGGGATTCCAGTAATTTACCCCATTCGATCAACATGCGCGACATCCAGGGCAGATCACCCCCCATGTCTTCATAGATGTGACTGAATTTGGGAACCACATATACCATCAGGAATAACGTAACCAAGCCACCGACTGCCATGAGCAATACCGGGTAAATAGAGGCATTAACCAATTTTTTGCGTACTATATCCAGTTGGGACTGGTATGCAATATAACGAGTGATCGCTTCGCTTAATCCGCCTGTTTTTTCACTGGCGCGCACTGTGGATACATAAAGTGGCGGAAACGCTTCTGGAAAGTGTTGCAAAGCAGAAGAAAAGGTCTGGCCTTCGTATAGTGTCTTGATTAACTGGTCCAGCAGTTTACGGGTTTCGGTGCGTTGCTCTTTTTCTGCCAGGGTTTCAATCGCTTCTACCAGATTCAATCCTGCATCCAGCAGAGCCAGTAATTCCTGGCTGAACAGAACTAACGGGAAGTGAGTATTGCGTTTGACGAAGAGACCTGACAAAGCCAGTTGTGGCCTGGTTGTGAGTACAGTCAGGCCTTGGCTCACAGCTTGTCGTGAAGCGTCACTTTCATCAGTGGCTTCCAGCGTCAGGGCTATTACGCTGCCGTCTTCACGCAGGGCTTTGATTGCATAATGCATGGATCGTTACCAGTTGGTAATGTCTACAGCATCACCACTGCCACCTGGCTGCCCATCTTTTCCATAGGAAAGCAGGTCATATTCGCTATGTTCGCCAGGCTGTTTGTATAGGTAAGGTTTTCCCCACGGATCAGCCGGAACATTTTTTCGCAAGTAAGGGCCTTCCCATTTAGGCTCATTTGCCGGGCGGGTATCCAACGCTGCCAGGCCTTGTTCATTGGTGGGGTAGTGTCCGGTATCCAGGCGGTATTGATCAAGCGCTTTACCAATAGCATCGATTTGTGCTTTTGCGGTTTTAACTTCGGATTTGCCGATTTGAGCAAAATACTTAGGGCCAACATAGCCGGCCAGTAATCCAATGATGACCATTACTACCAATAATTCCAAGAGCGTAAAGCCGCTTGTTCTTTTTATATCAGGGAATTTCACAAGTAAATCTCCGTTCAATTGGCAACCAGAACTAACCCGGATGGGTAGTTGCATGATGATTGCTCATATTATAGTTATGTCATACTTATACTTCGACTGCAACAGCAAGTACTTGTTCCATATTCTTATAAATATTGTTTTGTTATATGGATGCGAATTGTTAATTTTTATTGTACGCACCAGACAATTCTAAATGAATATTATGAATTGAGCCTAAATAAAAGTACATATTTCGTAACAATTTGTATTGGATGCAGCCAAATGCTGTAACGGTCATGAGATTTATCGCTTAGTTGAACGCGGGGTGGTGATTTTTGATATTAAATTTATACGAATTTTTTCAATGCGTTATAAATTATTTTAATTGTTTTGTTTGTGCATTGGCACGTAATGCGCATTGAGAATTCACATGTGAGGTTTTATATTGAGGGAGCGTGGATTGGCATATTTTTAATGCTGATTTTGTTGGTTCAAAGGATTTTTTCTAAAAATTAGTATTTCGAATTTATCATCGGTAGGGGTGAGATTTATAAAATTAGACAAAAAAGGCATTATTCGAATACGAGTTCAGATGATGCGAAATGTGAATATTTTGCCTTGCTCTTAATGGCTAACGCTGTTTGCTCAAGAAGTTTTGGCAAGCTTGGATATTCACATTTCCCTACTTCTATAGTGAAACGAGGTGAGCGAGCTTAACCCGCCACATTTGCTAAAGGAATACCTAACACCCAGCCATAGGAATTTCCTAGGTATACGCTATTGCCGATCACAAACACATGATTGAATGTGTGTGAACCACCAACCGCGTAGGTTTTCAGCACTGCCCCGGTGTCAGGGTTAAGGGTCAGCAAATTCCCACCCATCGGCACGATAAGCTTGGTCGTACCTACCAGCGTAGCCGGTGCCCAGGAATATTTCCCACCCGTTGCAGTGACGGCTGTCTTCCATATGGTTGAACCGGTAAGCACATCCAGTGCAGTGATTTGGTTGGCTGTCGGATTGGTTAAGTAAACGCGGTTATTCGCAACCATTGGCGTTGGTGCTACATAACCTGATGGAATTGGGCCGGCATCCAGCAGTTGCGTCCACACAATCGCACCAGTGGAAGCATTCAAACCAAACGTCAACACTTGTGCTGTATTCAGCAGGGGATCCACATTGGCGATGGTGCTGCTGATAACCAGACCATTAGCTTGGTCAACGGCAGGAGAGGTAGCTGAAAAACCGGTTACATGTGTGGCAAAACCAGTCATGGGTTGACTCCAGGCAATGGTTGCAGTGCCAAGATCCACCGCCACCATTTGATTTGGCATGCTCATACCCACAATCATCAGCTGCTTTCCGCTAGGGTCGGTATACACATTGGCAGAGGAAATAGCGTTGAAGCCCCCACCCAAGCTCAGGACTGGGTTGCCACTGGCATCCATGAAGGGTGCAACCGGCACCCCAGTGTCAGCATTGATTGCCCATACTTTGCTTTGTCCATCTACCCAATACAGCACACCGTTGGAATATAGCGGGGTTGATGACATGGCACCCTGTCCTGCGTAGAAGGTCCACTTCTCATTGCCCTTAAGCGGGTCAAGCGCATGGATGTACATAAAGCCTGTACCGATGCGGGTCTGGGGTGATTTCTTGGCAAAGCTAGTTTGGCCAGAAAGGTATATGCCCAAATTACCACCCATCACCAGTACCGATTTGGTGGTCACTAATGGCTGGCCAAAATTGTGGTTATTGGTACGGAAGCGCCAGATCAGTTTGCCTGTTGTGGCATTGTAGGCGTTCACATAACGGTTATTGCTGGTTGCATAAGCGATGCCATTTGCCGCTGTTACGCCAGTACCTGTTCCGTTAGATAAATGTGTCATCTGCGTTGCGATTTCAGTACCGAAAATCGCGTCGTCGAGTGGTGGTGAGCTAAGGGAAAGCGCTGCCGGAAATGATGCTGACCACTTGGTACTTAAAGAGGGCCCTGTGGCCAAATAGCTGTTATGCCCTTGCCCACCCGCGTAGGATAGCCATTGCGTGGGGAACCCGGATTTTTGGGAGCTGGTAGGAAGATTGCTGGAATTGTAATATTCCGCTGTCTTCAGGGGGAGTGCGGGGACGTTAATTGCCCCGGGCCCTGAGTTGGTGGTGATAAAGCTGACAGGGAAAGCGTACATGTAACCAGACGTGGACGAGAGATACATGACGTTGCCCACCACCACGGGCTGGTTGAGTCCGAATGCCATATACCCTTGGGACGCGTAATAGTCATTCAGCAAGGCGCCGGTCATCGCGTCCAGGGTGTAAATATGTTGCGCCACAGGGAATATCAGCTTGCCATTCACGATTACCGGCGCGGCGCGCGGCGCATTGCGCACGGTTGGATCGTTGGAGGGTACTGGGGTGGACCAGAGCAATTGGCCGGTGTGCAGATCATACGACTGGATTGTCGCATTGAGCGGATTGCCCATATAAACGACCCCGTTGTCGATCATCGGGTTGGCTGATTTGAAGCCGTCCATAGTCGGGCCCTGACCACTAAACACACTCCACACAACCGCGCCTGTCGAAGCATCAAGCGCGATGACCTGTTCATCATAAATAGGGGCGGTAGCTGTGCCCACATTTGTAAAAACGCTGGTGACAAGCAAGCTTGCATCTGGATCTACGGCTACCGATACATCGCCCGGCGCATTTGCCGTAGAGCCCAGAGGTGAATATGTCCAGGCCAGGGTCGGTGCAGTGGGTGTGGTGACATCAACGGCTACAATATTGCGCGGGCTGAGGGTGCCGTAGTAAATGAGTACACGGCCATCTGCGGTTAAATACCAGTTGGGGCTGGATAGTCCTACCTGGCCTTCACTGGGGTTGGTGAAGGTGGAAACCAGCGTGCCCGTGGTTGCATCAAGTACGTATAAATGACCATCTCCGCTCACAATATAGAGATAGCCATTGCGATACAGTGGCGTAGGGCGTGATGAACCTTGGGTATCAAAGCGCCATACCTGAGAACCGGTTAACGCGTCCAGGCAGTACACAGCGGAAAATTCTGCACCGCGGTCATAGGTCAGTCCACCCGCGGCACGTACGGCATTCTCCCCATTAAAATCTGCGTCACCAGAAGTCACGATAACGCGTAATTTGCCGCCGATGGTTTGCGCCAACGGTTGGCCCATGCCGGCAACGCCAACCAGTTCTTTTCGCCAGATGGCTAACCCGCTTTGTGCGTCAGTGGCATAAACTTCACGGCGGCTTGTGGTGGTGAACACGATGCCTTGCGCTACTGAGGAGCCAACGACATTCCCTACCCATTGGGCTGTGGATGTCGCCCATGCTATCCGTCCGTCCGTAGGAAAATATTTTTTGGCCGGATCTACGCGCCTAAACTCATCGCCAGTAAATGGAGAAACAGTCGTAATACCTGTGGTCAAAAATGAGGGGGCGTTGGCAGGTATGGCGAACACAGGGTTGTGGCGCTGGCCGTTGCCATATTGGCCCCAGGATTGAGGAAAGGCTGCACGGGCAGTTGAACTGTTATAAGTATTTGCACTGCCGTATTGGATGAATTCCTGCGCATTGGCTGATAGCTGGGTGGAAGATAAGCTTGTGAATAGGAAAGCACATAAAGCGATACGTGGAAAATTTAATTGACTCATACTGTTTCCTTTATATATGCCATGTTGCATACAAAACGCATTCAACAAAGATAAAAGTGATTGATTGTATGAGTAAAATTAAAGCAAATAATGTGCCATTTTTATATTTTGTTATGAGGGATGTTTGTAACTTGATAATTAAGTTCGTATAAATAGAATTTTTACTATATATACCTAGTTATTTTTTTGTTTAATGACAAATGGTATTTTCGCTGAATTTCACCAGGAATGCTTCTTTATTTTAGGTAAATATAATGTAATTAATTGAATTTAATATATTTATTGGTGATTATTGAAATCGGGCTTGCAATAATTAGATCAGGAATTCGTGCCCGTTTTGTTAGGTGAAACTAATTTATAGTTGGGGAGGCTAATAAGATGTTTATTAAATAGGCTTGATTAATCAATGCAGGAAAATTGTTTGGTTGACCAGGTGCCAAGGGGGGTGTTATGCCTTGAATGGGAAACTGATTTTTATCAGAGTCGACACCACGCATAGGTTGCTTTTAATGTCGGGCATAAAAGGGAAAATCGGGTGGATTAATCATCCAATCCATGCCCGAAGTGTAGCTGCATGGTATTTTTTCAAATTATGGAAAACTGCTACCGCAATGATTTTTAATGGTATTTTTTTGTTACAAAAATGTCACGTGCGAATGGCATATTACTTGCTAGTACTAATGAATCATCAAAGTTGGTATGTGTGAGCCAGCAAAAGTGCATATACGTTATTAATGAATTTTTTTGCAGCTATATATATTTTTTAATTTGTGTATTTACTAATTCTTAACTGGGGTGCTATATGAAAAATGTTTCCTTTGCGGGAAAGCTAACGTTACTAACGGGTTTGCTGGTCTCTGCTTCAGTATATGCGGGAAGCGGAACTGTGACATTAATTCATTCGGGTGATATTCACGGCCATTTGCTTCCACGGCCTAATCTTCGCAACGACACAACCGGGCGCTTAGAGGGTGGTCTTGCCAGGATGGCAACTGTAATCGATGATATTCGTAGCAAAAATCTGGGTAAAACCATTTATTTCAACACCGGTGATACCCTTCAAGGTTCTGCTGAAGCCATGTTTACCCGCGGCCAGGCGTTGATCAATGTGGTTAGTATGATGAAACCTGATTTTGATGCGCCAGGTAACTGGGATTACCTCTATGGTACTTCGCGTTTTCTAGAAACTTTCGTGGGAACGTCAACTGTCCCTCCTTTGGCCCAATGGAATGCCCTTGCCGCTAACCTCTACTATAGTTGCACCGCAGTTACCACGCTTTGCCCTACTACAGCAGGCGCAGATCGCCCTGCACTAGGTTTGACACTGGATGCCACATCTCCTTATCCAGCCTTGGCAGGGCAACGCGTATTGCCTCCTTACAAGGTGAAAACAGTTAATGGCGTTAAAATTGGTGTGCTTGGCATGACAACCCAGCGTGGCATCCGCATCATTGGTCCAACTGTGACCAAGGGTTTCACGTTTACAAATGGTGCAGTTGAGTTGCCCTACTTCATTGACCAGCTTCGCAACGTTGAAAAAGTTGACATGATTGTGATGATCTCCGAACTGGAAATGGCAAAAACCATAGCACTGACCGAAATTGTTCCTGGCGTAGACTTTGTGTTAAACGCCGACATGCATGAACGGACTAAGGCGCCAATCGTGGTTAAAACGGGTACAGTGATCGTCGAAGAAGGTCAGGACGGTACCATGCTGGGTGAGATCTCTGTCAATGTTAGTTCGGGTCATATCACTCCCGGCGATGGTAAGTTGTCCTGGACTTGGACTCCGCACATCATAACTGATGATATCAAGCCAAAACTTACTGTGGCGGCTCAAATCGCCAAAGAGTCCGCACCTTTTTATAGTAAGACCTTTAAGCCTGGTCAAACTGTGAAAATTGGCGGGAATACAGCCACTTTGCTTCATCCGGTGGATACTGTAGTGGGCTATACCGCTGTTGACTTGCATCGTTCTAATTTCACAGATAGCGCTACACCTGCTGTGATTGAGGGGCCGTCTCATGACTTGATTGCCGATGCGATGCGTTGGGCCTCCGGATCAGACTTTGCGACTATTCGCGGCTTCCGTTATGGCACCCATGTCAAAATGGGCCCGATTACCATGCAAGATATATATCACTATATGCCTGTGGGTGCGCGTGTTGCCAAGGTATTTCCGGCGTATGGAAAAAATCTGAAGGATCAGATCGAAAACTCTGCGCGTGGCACATTCGATGTTAATCCAGATCTGTGGACAGGTGGTTGGCTATTCGGATACAGCGGGGCCACGTTTGATCTTGATCCTTACCTCACCTATGGTTCACGTGGTTCCAACATCAAGATCAATGGTGTGCTAATCGACCCGGCAGATACCTCGGTTAAGCCTTATTCTGTAGCAGGCTACTGGTTTGCTGATGATCCTCTTACTATTAACAATTGTGGATCATGTGGTGGAACTGGCGCGACAGTTACCCCTCTTGTTGACGAGTTCAATAATCCACTGGATGTTACCGAAGTGGTGGTTCGTTACTTGAAATCGCTGCCAAATATGACAGCGAACCCTCAAGGTGGTCGTATCAAACTGTTGAAGCCTCTTCCTGTACCTGCGTTTGCCAATAAGGAAATTCAGCCTTTAAGAGGCGTTAAGTGATCCTGCTTATCGGAAATTAGAAGTGTTTTACTGCTCCCATTCGATTGAGTGGGAGCAGGCATTTGCTGTTGTGTTGTTCATGCACAATCAGGTGTCGTTTTTTGTTAGTTAAATCTGTAATCCGGTAATACTGATTTTTAAAATTACCTTAAGTTATGAAGTCGGAAATTACATAAATTGGCGCGAGTTAATCAATTTATGAAATATCCAGGTCAAAAAAGTAAATCGAAAGATTATTAAACGGTTTTGTGATTGTCTGGTCATGTTGAATTTACTGCTCCATCTGACCTTAAGTTTTAATATGTGCTTGAAAGATATTATTTGTCAGCCTGTATACGTTATTTAAAGTAAATGCACTTAAAAATATGTATCAGGAAAATTTTAGCTGGAAGGATTAGAGGAGATTGAAGAAATGAAAATGCTATCGGCAGTTTTATTTTTGCTTTTCATCATGGCGGGCACAGCACAGGCTGCGTCGGTTGTTCCTAATGAAGTGCAAATGCCGGGAACTCAGCCACATGAAATCGGTGAGTTTGATAAGGCGGAACAGTGCAGTTTTTGTCATGGCAGTTATAACAAGGCCGTTGAGCCTCAGCATAACTGGCAAGGCAGCATGATGTCTCACGCCGCTCGCGATCCAGTGTTCTGGGCGACGATGGGTGTTGCAGAACAGGATTTTAATGGTTCGGGGGATGTCTGTCTCCGTTGTCATACATCGGGGGGGTGGACAGCTGGTCGTTCAGTACCTACAGATGGGTCAGCAATGTTAGAGCGAGACAAAAATGGTATTGAATGTGATACCTGTCACCGAATGACAAACCCGGATAAATCAGAATATCAGGGTGTGCAGAACTCGCCTTTTATAGCCAAAACTGGCACAGAGGGGCATTATGGTTCCGGGCAATATGTAATGTGGCCGAAAGTGAGTAAACTGGGCCCTTATGCAGATGCCGTAACCAAACATCCTTCGTTGCAATCAAAATTTCACCGTTCTCCTGATTTTTGTGGAACCTGCCACGATGTATCCAATCCAGTGACAGGCGATCTGGCGCACAACAATGGCGCGCAGGTGCCACTTGCTGCCGGGACATATAGCGGCATTTTGGGTTCCAAGGTTGAAACCAAGGCAGCATTCAACAATCCACCGTATAAATATGGCATTGTGGAGCGCACTTACAGTGAATACAAATCAAGTGCCTGGCCCACATACAAGGTGACAGACTATGGAAAACTGCCGCTGAATCTGCGGCAGGGTGTGGTGAAAAAAGTATATGATCAAGCGCAGTTTGCGGGTAAAGGGGGTGATTACGAAGACGGCACAGTACGTACCTATACCTGTCAGTCCTGCCACCTGCCACCTACAGTTGGTCAAGCGAGTACTACTATCCACAATGAACCCAAAACCCGCTATGACTTGCCGTTGCATGATTTAACTGGCGGCAATTACTGGATGCCTCAGGCTATTCAGTGGCTGGATTCGCAAGTGCCCAGCAAATTACGTTTGGGTAGTGGTTTGACACCGGAGCAAATAGCTTCGATGAATGAAGGTATTACGCGTGCAAAAGCCACGTTAAATTCTGCCGCGGCCATGAAAGCTGCGAAGTCAACTCTGGTGGTGACCAACCTGACCGGGCACAAGTTGATTTCTGGCTATCCGGAAGGACGCAGAATGTGGCTGAATTTCAAATGGTATAACTCATCGGGTGTATTGATCCGTGAAGACGGCAAGTATGGCGATATGCAAGTAACCATAGATGGTCAAACAAAGACTATCCGTACATTGCTGGATTTGAAAGGTACCAATACCCGTATCTATGAAGCTAGTGGTGCAATGACTCAGGAATGGGCCAAGCAGTTGCTGTTGCTGGGGCAACCCACAACCAGACCGCTTAGCTTTAATCGTGTGACGGGTGCCGTAGATTTTACCTTGGGTGATCTGGCTAAAATGAAAGCAGGCAGTACCCATGAAACGTTCCATTTTATCTTGAACAATACAGTGGTGAAAGATAATCGCATCCCGCCTTACGGTTTCAAGTATGACGAGGCAAAGAAACGTAATGCCTTGCCTGTTCCAGCAACCCAGTTCAATAACCCTGGACCAGGCGGTACATACGTATACATGGACACTGTGCCGCTGAGCCCCCCAACTGGAGCTGCTACTGCTGTGATCAGCCTGATGTATCAGCCTACCAGCTGGGAGTATATCCAGTTCCTGCATCTTGCAAATGATCGCACCAGCTCATTCCTGAAAGATGAAGGCAAGAATATGCTGGATGCCTGGTTAAATACAGGCATGGCAGAGCCCTATGTAATGACTTCTACCACCTGGAGTTCATCCTTAAGGTAGATATCAAAGGAACTGGCTGGCAAGGAATGTATTTGCCAGCCGCTGAATACTGAATGGACCAAATTGACACAGAGGATTTAGTCATGATGAAAAATTTGTCGATATCAATAATATTACTGCTAATAAACACAGGCACAGCATTTGCTGCAGGTGCGGATGCGTTTCAGGGTACATGGGTTAAGCCGGCTGAATCTACCATTCCACCCGTCGGTGATCCCACTGGAGACATGATCCGAAAAGGGAGGCTAGTGCTTACAGATACCTATAATCAATTGGGTGGTGGCAGCAATTACATGCCTCCGATCTCTGGTAACCGCCTGTCTTGCTCCAGCTGCCACTTAGAGGCTGGCACCTCGGCATTGGCAATTCCCTGGTCGGTAGTGGCCCTTAAATATGCGAACCCCGGACCCTATTCATCGCGTAGCCATGATTATCGCACGCAGGAAGTCCGCGTTAACGATTGCATGCAACGCTCCATGAACGGCGTGCCATTGCCCGAAACCAGCTATGAAATGCAATCGATTAAGGCTTACTGGGCCTGGCTGGCTACTGGCATGAAAGTGGCCAAGTACCAAGACGTTAAAGGAACAGGAACACTTTCTGTGCCGGATATGACGCGAGCGGCCGATCCGGTACGCGGGGCAGTTATTTACAAAAATAAGTGTGAAGCTTGTCATCAGGCTGATGGAGATGGCGTTTGGGATGCAGATGCCAACCGACATGTTTACCCGGCAATATTTGGTCCTAACAGCTTTAATGATGGGGCCGGAATTTATCGGTTACGGACTTCGGTAGGTTTCATCTATGGCAACATGCCCTTTGGACATGCCGATGCTTCCATGGCGACGGCTGTTCCACCAGATACCACTTCATTGCTAAGTCAGGAAGACTCTTGGGATGTAATGGCCTATGTTATTTCTCAGCCAAGACCATTATGGCGAAATCGTGAAGGTGATTGGGGTAATTTGAAGGGGCCTGATGGGGTGCCAGACTGGATGAATAAATCTGTAGATGCAGGTTACCCGATTTATTACCCAAGAGCTAACTATGCGACGAACTATTGCGCTCCACCAGATCTTAACTCCCCTGCTGTATTTCCTCCAGAGAAGCATAAGTACGGTCCATGGGCGGATATGATTACTTTGCAAAAAAGTATTATTTCCAGCTACAAGGCAGCACTTTGCCCCTGATTTTTATTAAAAGTAAACTTTTCGTATTGGATGAAAATATTCTGAAACAGGAGTTTATCACGCTTCCTTATTTTTGCATTGTTCGGGAGGGCATGCAAAGTTAGGGAGCGTAACTGATGTTTCGCGATTTTAAGACTAGAGCATGTTTATTTAGGGCTTTTCTTGGTGTTCATTACTCATGGCACTGAGAAAGCCCTCTTTTCACGTGCTGGTATTTTATATTGTAGCCGGAATGCAAATGATGATGACTTTCTGGATAATTTCTGGATTGATGATGGTGTTTGTACTCGTATTGCTTATTCCACCCTTAATGTCTAAAAAAACTTTAATGGGTGTAGAGCAGAAACAGTTAAACGTGTCACTTTATCGGGAGCAAATGAAAGAGCTTGAGTACGATTTAGCCAATAGGACGCTCAGTATGGAACATTATGAACAAGCAAAAAGTGAACTTGAACAGCGCATGATGGAAGATGTTTCGGTATCGCAGAAATCCACTGTTGTGAAGACACATTCTAATTATGCTGTAGCCATTACGTTTATGTTGCTGTTACCCGTGTTGGCAATTGCGCTTTATATTAAGCTTGGATCTCCGAAATCAATAGACAAGCAAAAATCAGTACAATCTCCTGTCATGGCCGCTGAACAAGGAGCGCAGCCGGCAGTAGATCAGATGCAAGCTTCTGTGATTGGTTTTGTTGAACGGCTGAAAGAAAGGTTAAACCGAGTGCCGGATGATGCCGAGAGCTGGGTAATGCTAAGCCGCTCTTATGTGATGCTCAAGCAATACCCGGAAGCCGTAAAGGCTTTTGAACATGCCACAACACTGGTTAAAAACGATGCAACATTATTTGCAGATTATGCGGATGCTTTGGCAATGGCTCAAGGCCGTAGTCTGGAAGGGAAGCCTGAAGCACTTGTGCAACAAGCTTTAAAAATTCAACCTGAAAATGACAAGGCGCTATACCTTGCAGGCACTGCATCTTACAACCGGCATGATTATAAAAATGCAGTCAAATATTGGGAAAAATTATTTGCTTTGCTGCCACCAGGTAACGAATCCAACAAAGAGATAATGTTAAGTATTCTGGATGCTAAAGCGCGTGCTGGAGACAAGGCAGCAGCTATGCAACTGCAATCGGAAATGAAGGGGCTCGTGCCGGATCAAGCCTCTAAAGCACCAGTTAAGCAAGCAGGTGTGGTAGGGATAGTGAGCGGCGTGGTGGAAATAGCGCCAGCGATGAAGGGTAAATTACCTACGGATGCCAAGTTGTTTGTCTTTGCCCGCGCATCCAGCGGACCCAGAATGCCTTTGGCAATTCTTAGTAAAACAGGGGCAGCGCTACCCTTGAAATTTCAACTGACAGATGATATGGCGATGACGCCACAAATGAAACTTTCCAATTTTGAGCAAGTCCAGGTTTTTGCCCGCATTTCCAGGTCTGGTTCTGCTGCACCGCAAAGCGGCGATCTGGAAGGGTATAGCCAGCCAGTCAAAGTGGGGGCGGAATCGTTAAAAATCATCATTGATCATGAGGTTCCTTAACAAGCTTTGTGAAAACTATTCTATTGAGCTTCTATAAGTATTTATTGATGAGTGAAATTAGTATGCCCGCGAGGAGCGCTTGCGTCAGATGAAAAGGGGAATCTTTGTTTTTAATAAGAAGCTGTTAATTTAAACTGAGAAACCTCAGTTTACAGCTTACCTTAACATTTAACTCAATAATTCTAATTGGATTTTTAATGATTCGCTGGTTAATCCGGTTGGTGAGACCGCTATGGGTTGGATTGCACAGTATTTGCAGCACAGGGCGGCGTTGCAACGCCTTGAAATGGGCTGATCATTCTGCGTCATTGCACTTTGCCCTGCCCTACAAAAACAGCACACTTCAACCCATCCAGCTAAGGTTGCTAGGTTTAATAGGGCTTATTGATTACGTTCGAATGAGTTATTACATGACGCTTGCCTAAGTATCGGCTGCGGAGTACTATTTTAAAATATAAAAAAATAGCCATCTACCGGATTATTAATAAAAAACACCATTAAGTCGTACCGGGGCTTGGCCATCATCACACTCAAATTGAACGGAAACAAATGTATTGCATTTCGAAATGCCATTGGCAGGACTGTGCATGCTTGCGCGGGGATATTATTGTGCCCATGCAATATATGCACGAGTCGAAATTTTATCATGCTTTTAATTGGTGGAAACTCGCCGTTTTATTCCTATTAATCTTTGTCTTTGTATTCCCTTTTCAAGTATTGGCTGTTTCGGACCCGAATAAACCTCCGCTTACATTGGGTGTTTTTCCACGCTGGAACGCACAAATCATGGTGCGGAATTTTTCTCCCCTCGCTCATGCTCTTAGTCAGTCATTGGGGCGTGAAGTGCGCGTTGAAACCGACAAGGATTTTAATTCATTTATGGCCCGTGTTCTTGCCGGTGAGTTTGATATTGTTTATTTAAATCAGTTGCAGTACGTGCAAGCGCATCATGCTGCCGGGTACATTGCCATAGCCAAGCTTTGTGAAAGCCCTGAATGCACTATCTCTGCGGCCATCATAGTCAGAAATGATGGTGGGGTGAAAAAAGTCGCCGATTTACGTGGTAAAACAATCGCATTTGGTGATCGGAATGCCATGGTCAGTTACGTTTTGGCTAAAAGCATCCTTCAAGCTGCGGGATTACCACCGGATCAATATCGCATGATCTTTACCAAAAATCCTCCTAACGCGCTTTTTGCAGTTTACAACAGTGAAGCGCAAGCAGCTGGCGTAGGATCGTCCGTATTTTCTCATCCGGAAATTTTGCAACGGGTAGATAATTCACAATTACGTGTGCTGATCGAGAGTAAGCCGATTTCACAATTGCCACTGGCAGTTCGAGGAAATATGGATCCTCAAGTGGTTAATAACATCATGAAAGTGTTGCTTCAACTTCACCGGAATATGGAAGGTGTTGCAATATTAAGAAAGCTGAGCGCGGATAGATTTGAAGTGGCCAACGACGCTGAATACGCGATGTTAAAAAGTTTGCTGGGAACCGCAGATGCTGGAAATTAGGCAGTGGTTAGCACGGCCACATGGTATTCAGGCGCGTTTTTTTTTGACACAGGCATTGTTTGTAGCAACGTTTATGACCATGCTTGGCGTAGCTTTGTTTATCAATCAGCGTCAAAGTATGGAAAAGCGTCTGACTCAAGATACGCAAGCCTTGACGCAATTGCTTTTCGATAAGGGAAATGCTTCTTCCGGATTTTTAGCGAGAATAGCGCCACAGGGTATTCTTTCGTACGATTACTTATTGCTTGAAGGTTATGTTGAAGAATTGTCTTCAGATTCAGATGTTTTATATGTGGTGATATTTAATCCTGCTGGCGCACCCTTGACGCATTTTTTAAAATTGGGAGAGCCTTATTTTCAACAATTTGGTAAGTCAGCAAAGCAAAGTGATTTTTTAAGCGTGCTCACTAAAGCACGTAATGATCCTGGACTATTGGTAGTGCGGCGCCCAATAGAATATGAAGGCCTTAATTTGGGTGTGGTTGAAATTGCCCTGTCACGCACTCGCATTACCCACCGCGCTCAAGAGCTGTCCAGAAATCTGGAAAGCGAAATACAACGTATTGCCGTAATTACGGCAAGCCTGATTGTTATTTCGCTAATCGTATTGTTGTTATTGATTGAAGGAATTTTTCGTCGGACGGTTGTGTCGCCAATTCAATCTCTGATGTCATGGATGTCGCGTTTGCAGGGAGGTGATCTGAATGCAAGAGCCCCCATTCTGCATAAAGATGAAATTGGTTTGCTTGCTCAAAGTTTTAACCATATGGCGGATGAGCTGCAGTCGCAATTAAATAAAATTGAAGAGCAACGGTGCAAGTTCAAAGAAACCAGAGATTATCTGGCAAATATTCTGGATAACTCTGCTGACATGATGGCAACCACCGGGTTGGATGGCCGTATGGTGGAGTTTAACAGCGCGGCTGAACGCACTTTGGGATTTGGCAGGGCAGAGGTGATAGGCAAACCTTCATCCATGATTTATCAGGATTGTGCTGAGCTGGACAGGCTCTATGGCGTGGTATATCAGGGGCAGCCAGTACAAAATGCCGAAACCCGCCTGACCTGCAAAAATGGCAGGATAATTGATGTTGAAGTGACGCTTTCTCCTTTGCGTGACAATGCGGGCATGTTGATTGGAGCAATATGCATTGGGCGTGATGTGACGCTGTCGAAAGCGTTGCGCAATGAGTTGATTCAATCGGAAAAAATGGCATCCATCGGTCAGGTTGCTTCATGGATTACCCATCAGATACGCAATTATCTGGGGCGGATATTAATGAATGCGGCAATTTTGCAGCCTCAGACTAGTGAAGGGAGTGTGTATAAAGCACATCAAGACATGTTGCTTGCAATCAATGAAATGGACAGAATGGTAACAGACTTACTGGATTACAGCCGAACCTTGAAACTGCATTTTGCACCGCTCAATCTCAACGCCAGTCTGGCCAGTTTATTAGAACCCATCAACAATGAAATTTCAGGAAAAATTACAGTCGAACATGATTTTGCACCAGATTTACCCCCGATTTACGCGGATGTATTTAAGCTCGAACAGGCACTCAATAATGTTATGAAAAACGCTGTTGAAGCTATGGCTGATGGTGGAAAGCTTCGTGTGAGTACTGCAGTAGCGTCGAAAGAAGGTTGCATAACAGTTGAGATTCAGGATACGGGTGAAGGCATTGCTTCAGAAGACATTCAAAGTGTTCTGCGTCCGTTTTTTACAACCAAGCAAAAAGGCACCGGTCTTGGAATGGCAATGGCATCGCGAATTGTGGAAGCACATGGTGGAGTAGTGCAGTTAAAAAGCGAGGTTGGTGTGGGTACTTCAATTATCTTTATCCTGCCAATAAGCCGGAGAAAAAACCGAAATGAGTGATTTGATGATATTGGTGGTTGATGATCAGGAATCCCATCGTGAGCTTGTTCGGTCGGTGCTTGAAGCGAATGGGTACAGCGTAGCAACAGCAGCTTCTGGCGCCATCGCATTGCAACAAGTACAAACTGGGGGGGTTCGGTTAGTGTTAACCGATCAACTGATGCCAGGCATGTCTGGCGTTGAGTTGATGCAGCAAATCCATGGGGGGCGCCCTGATTTACCCGTGGTTATTGTGACAGCGCATGGTTCTGTAGATTCCGCAGTCAATGCAATGAAAGCCGGCGCAATAGATTATATTCAGAAGCCATTTTCGCCCGAAGAATTAATGCTTGTTGTTCGGCGGGTACTGGAACGTCAGGAGCTGGTGGATGAAGTTCGCACATTGCGTGAGCGGGTGGGAGACCCTTACCGTTTTGAGCGAATTATCAGTAAAAGTCCCAAAATGCTGGAAATTTTCGAGATGGTACGTAACCTTGCGGATCTTGATACAACTGTCCTCATAACGGGTGAAACGGGTACGGGTAAGGAACTGGTTGCCAGTGCGATTCATTTTCACAGTAATAGACGAGAGCAGCGCTTCGTTCGGATTAATTGTGGTGCGCTGACAGAGACACTGCTGGAAAGCGAACTATTTGGACACGAGCGTGGGGCATTTTCCGGAGCATTACAGGCAAGGAGAGGGAAGTTTGAATATGCGACGGGGGGGACGTTGCTTCTGGATGAGATTGGCGAAATATCTCATGTGATGCAAGTAAAATTATTGCGTGTATTGCAGGAAAAGGAGATTCAACGAGTAGGTGGCAATGAAACCATCCCTGTTGATGTGAGAATACTTGCAACAACCAACAGAAACCTGGAGCAGGCGGTCGCAGACGGTACATTCCGTTCTGATTTATATTATCGTTTGAATGTAGTTCGCATTCAGTTACCACCATTACGTGAACGCATGGAAGACGTGCCGTTGCTTGTGGATCATTTTATTAAAGTATTTTGCGATAAAACCGGCAGGCACATTACAGGTATCAGTCATGATGCGCTTAATACAATGCTGGCCTATCATTGGCAGGGAAATGTACGTGAATTGGCCAATGTGATGGAGCGCGCATCGGCGCTGGCAGCAGGGGAGTTGATTAATTCTGTAGAGCTGACACCTACACAAGTTCAACTTCCGGAACACACTCAACATGGCATCCATTTACCGTTGAATTTACCTTTTAAAGAAGGCAAGCAAAGAATCATTGCAGAATATGAAAAAGCCTATCTGTCTGAATGCCTGCGTCGTTTTAAGGGTAATGTGGCACATTGTGCACAACATTGCGAAGTTGATAACAAAACGTTCTATAGAAAGATGCAGGAATATGATCTGGACAAGCGTGATTTCAAGCATATGTAAGAGATGCGGAATGTTTCGTGTGTGACGATGAAAAGCAGTGGGGGGCTCGCAAAGAGTGTTAAAAAATACAAAGTTGAATAAACCTGGGTAGAGAATGCATCACATCTGCTGATATTTTGTATATGCGCCCATTACCTTAGGGACATACTTAATTGTTTCATTGTATGGTGGAATACGATTTCCATGCCGGATGACGGCGTTCTCACCAGCATTATAAGCAGCCAGTACCAGTTTCAAATCATTGTTGAATAACTGCATCAGATCGCTGAGATATTGCGCGCCCCCTGAAATATTCTGCATAGGATCATAGAGGTTAGAAACGCCATATCGTTTTGCCGTATCGGGCATGATCTGCATCAGGCCTACCGCACCTTTGGGAGAAACAGCATTGGAATTAAAACCTGACTCTGTGGCAATGACCGCTTCCAGCAAAGCGGGTTCAATATTGTAAGTCTGCGCAGCCTGTTTGACGAAATGGCTATATCGCTGTCGATTTTCAGTGTTTGATGCGTTTGAGCGGATTGGTTTGCTGGGTGAAACGGCAGGATTTTCGGAAGGGGTACGCATATAAAGCGTGTATCTTCCATCTGAAGGAACGTTGCTTAAGTGTACTGTGCCATCTGCCGCTGTAAAGCTATATATATCTGCCCACGCTGTACTCGAAGTGAGTAACAGTAAAAGCGAAAAAAAAATTTTATTTGGCGTGGCTCTCATAGCACTAAATGCTAGTGCAATATGCGTTGACAAGCAAGCAGATTTATCTGATATCAGGCTACTGGAATAAGCTTGTTAATAAACGATGAAATTAATCCAAATTAAGCCACCTCCAACAAGGCCGGAGGTTTATTCTTTGAACGCATCAAAGGCGCCGGTAACCCATGTCTGCCTATAGGTTACTATGGCCTTAATTCTATATAAACAGATTCAATACTGCACTATTCTCGATTGGTAGCCAGGTGATCCTGGATTTCTCTGCAGTAATACGTACTGCTGTTGTCAGTTAATAGTTAATCTCCAGAAATTATCCGGTTTGTATTGACATTCAATGTACCACAAAAATAAATATGCCATTTGAATTGAGTTTTTTACAACCTGCGCGCAAAATGTCGACTTGCAGGTTGATATTTCGGTCGGTCAATATTTATTTAAAGCTTCAAGGATCTTACTATGCGTGGCAAATGTCTTTGCGGGAAAATTGAATTTGAAGTTGTCGGAACGGTTCCGAATCTTTACCAATGTCATTGCTCTTTATGTCGAAAGCAAGGTGGCGCCTCTTCGAATACTGCTGCTATCGTTGCTAAAGATCAATTTCAATGGCTAGCCGGTCAAGAACATATATCTTCTTGGGTGAAAGACACTGGATTTCGTTCCGACTTCTGTTCCAATTGCGGCTCTCCTGTACCCAACCCACTTAGAAGCACGCCATACTTCTGGGTGCCTGCTGGTCTTCTTGAAGGGGAGGTGCAACTGAAAATAGGTGCTCACCTATTCGTTGGCTCCAAGGCCTCGTGGGATGTGATCTCATCATCAGAAACACAGTATGAAACCATGCCTGAATTATCCGTGCTTTTGTGCCCTGATACCCATATCTGAAACGTATTCGAGAAGGGGCTAGTCATATCGTGCCATTTCAGGCATGTATCGTATATATTTGGTGCTTCTTTCCACAACAGTATGGCGGCCGGTATCGTAATTATGCGTACGCTCCACATCCACAATAGCAGTCACTTTCGCAAGGAGTAATTATGAAATTATTCGACTATCCGCTATCCGGAAACGGCTACAAAGTCCGGCTGTTACTTGCACACCTCAACAAAGAGTACGAATACATTTCGCTGGATATTCTTAAAGGGGAAACACGAACACCAACATTTCTGGATAAAAATCCAAACGGCAGAATTCCACTGTTGCAACTTGACGACGGATCATACCTACCCGAATCGAACGCGATATTATACTATTTGGCGCAAGACACGCGATATTGGCCACCATCCGCAATAGAACAAGCACAAGTCCTACAGTGGCTTTTCTTTGAGCAATACAGTCACGAGCCTAATATTGCCACCGCAAGATTCTGGATTTCCATCAAGAAAATCGAAAATACACCATTCAATACCGAATTGCTTTCCCAAAAGCAAGCACAAGGTAGGGCTGCACTTGAAGTAATGGAACGTCACCTTCAGAATTGTTCCTTCTTTGCAGGAAACCAGTACTCCATCGCGGACATTGGACTTTACGCTTACACGCATGTTGCAAGCGAAGGGGGATTTGATTTGTCACCGTATAGGGCTATAGGTAAATGGCTTGACCGTGTGCAGGCGCAGTCTGGTCACGTCACAATGAAGGACTGAAAGTGCACATGATCATACGGAAGAAGGAGTTGCTGTCGGTTTAGCATGTTCACGGTCGTTCTTTGTGCTGTGGAAGCCCATCAAGAATTTCATACCACTCGGCTTTCGAGCCAACAAAGATATGATCAGAGGCTTTTGTTTCTACTGGCGTATCGAGCGTACCGATGCGCAACCGCACCGTTTCAGGCATATTTTCACGCATACCCATAATGGGTGATCCGCAGGTGCCGCAAAACACCCGATGAACACCTGCATCAGAGCGATAACTACGTAGAAATTCTTGTCCCTTAACGATGTGAAAATTTGCAGCAGGGATCGCTGAAACTGCGGCAAACGCCGACCCATTCGCTTTCCGACAGCGAGCGCAGTGGCAAAAAACAATTGGCCCAAGTGATCCAGTAATTTCATACGCCACTGCTCCGCAAAGGCAGCTACCTTTTTGCATATATTGCTCCATAGCGCTCATCTTCGAATTATGGGGCGTTACTGAACTGCTCAGCTGTCTCACGCTCCGCAAAAACTTCCTTGGCTGCAAATAATCCGTTTAGGGCTGCCGGAAAGCCGGCGTAGACAGACATTTGCATGATGATTTCGATCACTTCATCCCGAGTGCAACCGACGTTGAGTGCACCGTGAATATGTACTTTTAACTGTGGCGTTGCATTGCCGAGGGCAGTCAAGGCAGCGACGACACCAATTTCCCGTGACTTGATATCCAGCTGTGGCCGTGAATAAATGTCGCCGAAAGGAAACTCGATCAATAATCTTGCAAAATCGGGGGCTATGTCTGCAAGTGCCGCGATGACATTCTCTCCTGCTTTTCCATCTATTTCGCGCAGTTTTTCCAAGCCACGTACATAGCGAATGGAATCCGTTGAGTTTTGTACTTCGACTGTTGTTTGGTTCATTATGACGTTTCTCCTGCTGGTGACTTCGTCTTGGCGATCATGTTTCGATAGGTACGAATCTTGAGGTCAAGGACGTTGGCACACTCCGAAAGCTCATCCATTTTGGCGACCAGACGTTCACGATGGAGCTTGAGCATCGTAAGCCGTGGTTGCAATGTCGAGTCGCCCTGCGCTCGAAGATCGGCGTACTGCTTGATCTCTGCGAGTGGCATGCCAGTGCGCTTTAGCCTGAGCACAAATTCAAGCCAAAGGACATCGTTGCTGTGATAGCGGCGATGCCCGTTTGCTGCACGTCTATTTGGTCTAATCACGCCTACCGTTTCGTAAAAACGAATTGTATACGTGGTAAGGCCACTTAGTTGAGCAAGCTCGCCAATGGTGATGACATTGCAGGTCATGTTTGTCATATTACTTCTTAGAGTGCACTTGAAGTCAAGGGACGTTAAAAAATATAGCTTAGGGACTCTCCACTGAAATGAGTGGTTGGACTGAATCGAAACACCAGTGCCATGGCTCATATTGGTAGCCACAAGTATTGCCTTTCGGAAAGGACAGGTAGAATCCGAAGCTGTTTGCATGAATTTCCAGCCAACGAAACGCGGGGGTTTTTTCAAACGCAGCTTCAAGTATTGGACTCCCGGGCGTAGCGATGTCTACGGCACAACCTGTGTGATGCTCACTGTAGCCGGGAGGCGCGCAAACTTTCATGATATCTTCGATACATGCACCATTATTAAGTTTTCGGCGAATGATTTCTTCCTGTCGCTCGATGCTACGAAAACCGGAGGCAATGAACAGCAAGACTTGATCCTCACGTGCCGCATTCTTGAGTTTTTGCCAAGCGTACGAAGCAGCGGGAACCAGAAGATGCTCTTTCCCATCATCTCCAATCTCAGCTATCTCCAGTCCCTCAACCTCCTGAAATTTGCGCAGACCACGAGCGGCCAGTGAAGTTTTTGAAATTCCGAGCTGCTCAATGGTTGAAGTGGAAGTGGATTTCATGGGTTTTGTGACGCCAAACAGTTCAGCCCAGACGCACGGTGCAAGCAGAGAAACAACGCAGCACCATATTGACTGGAGAGATTTGCAGGGCGTCTTGATATCATGTTGCAGCACTCAGGCTCGTGCCCTTTGTCCGGTAAAAAACTGTTGCAGTTTGCAGTGTTTGAAGTGCCTCACAAAGCGACTTGGAAATGCCTGGATGAATCACTATACCTTCTTCATCCAGACGAGAGTTTCCTGAAAGTGGCAGGGTAATAGAGGCCTCTTCAATGATAAGGGCAGACATAACAGTAATAATTTCTTTGAGTGACGCTTGTGCGTGAACAGCTCTTGGTGATGCGTTGAGTAAAGCGACCGGTTTATTCACGAAGGCTTCACAGCCCACCATCCAATCGAGTGCATTTTTCATTGCGCCGGTAATCCCATGTGCGTATTCCGGACTGGCGATCAGCACTGCATCCGCCGCTAGCAGTTGAGAGCGTAGGCTGGCTACATACGGTGGATCCGTGGCCTCTATATCAGGGTTGAATAGCGGCAGATTTCCAAGATCGTTATACAGTTCAACAGAGATGTTCGCAGGGGCTAAACGCGCAACAGCTCGCAGTAGCGCCGTATTGATTGATGC
The DNA here is from genome assembly GCA_043759595.1 of Sulfurirhabdus sp. Classification (GTDB taxonomy): domain Bacteria; phylum Pseudomonadota; class Gammaproteobacteria; order Burkholderiales; family SMCO01; genus Sulfurirhabdus. The sequence continues at coordinate 63,912 of JAYVLG010000014.1, forward strand.
GCTGCGAAGACTGCCCGAAATAGCCAAGATTTTCATGATACTTACTGCTTGAAATAATTGACAGACAAAAGCAGAGCGAAGCGGTGTTTTTTACTGTCAGAAATATTTGATTTATTAAGCGTCATTTTAGTCCATTTCCTTGGAAAAATGATGCGAACTGATTTGCAGCTTACGACTTAAATACAGACGGTGTGCGTCATGTCGTTGTACGCCAGAGTCCAGATGGAATTGATTGCAATATAGTTTCTTTGCTTTTATCAGAAGCCAGTCAAACAGCGCTCCGCCATAACCAAGATTGCGGGATGCGCTCATGGTTATAAGGTCATCTACGTAAAATATCCTGCCCCAAGCCAGGAACTCAGCCACACGATAACCTGCTGCTGCAACCACATGGTCTTGTGAGGTAATGTACACAAGAACATAACCATGGTTCTTCATTTGACGCTGAATTTGAGAAACAAACTGAGATTCCAGGAGATGGGGTCTGAGTTCGCGAATTGCCGGAAAGCAAGCTTCAATTTCGGCTTCAGTTTGTGCTACACAAATATCCATCAATTCTCGTGGGTTCCTCTAACTCTGTTTGAATTAACTAATGCGCCCCTCAGGGTCGTCCCGGTTGAACGCGTCACTATGGGCAATGCTTATACAATTCCAATGACAGATTCATCAGGGCAAGTTTTGGGGCTGCGGACACCCCGACATGTCGTGGTCGATTAATGACAAATAGATTATCTGATATCCCTGTAATACACAAGACTAAATATAAAGACGCTGTGAGTCTAAATACCGACGGACGCAATGTTGCTCGCTAGTGATCCCAAACGTTTAACGGCTTCCTCGAAACGAGGCGACCATGGGTTACCACAGTTCAAACGTAAACAATTGCGGTAATTGCCGCTCGCAGAAAAAAGATCTCCGGGGACAAAAGCGATGCCTGCACTCACGGCATGCTCCAAAAGAACTGCGCTATCGATCCCGGCCGGAAGTTCGACCCATAGAACAAATCCACCCTGAGGCTGCGACAGACGGGTTCCACCCGGAAAATACCGCAGAACCGCCTCGGACATCTGCATGACCTGTTTTTCGTAGGCTCGCCGCAAGCCGCGCA
>JAYVLG010000015.1:0-3001 GCA_043759595.1 Sulfurirhabdus sp.
GGTGAGGATGAGTAAGGTTTTGAAAATCAGGGCATTCTGGTTCTTATATTATATTTATACAATCACTTATAGCTCAATCACTATCAGCTCCATGGCCAATATCAATCTTAATTATTCAATACAGATAGCAGCCTGGATTAAAGAAATAATATCTATTCAGTACCGTACCCTGATCTTTAACAATAGAAATTTAGCTTGTATAGCCTATAGCAGAAAAACAGCTTGCATAGCCTATTGTAAAAAATAATGAAGTCTCTCTTCCTCTGGTAGCTGGGCAAAATAAGTCGTTTAGCAACGACGATAAATACTACATGAATGGAGAGCAAAAAATGAAAAATGAAAACTGGATGGCGGGGATATACAGCACACGAGATGAAGTGTTGCCGCTGGATGATTTTGAGCGATATGCAAATGAGGAAGATGAATTCGGGTTGTTCGAATCATCAGTAGTGTTCTCCGCGAACACGATGCGGAACATGACGCACATCATTGAAGATATTGAGACCACGCAGGGCCCCCTATTTGCCATTGAACACCCTCACAAAGCGCTAGCTGGGCGTATCGTTTGTGCTATTGATCCGGACGCCAAGGACTATTCGCGATATTTTACGCCGGGTCTTGCCGTACTGGAGCAGCTGCATCAGTGGTGTGAGTGGTTTGAGCATGAATATCCTGGTGTAGATTTCCCTTATGCAGAAATCAACCCTTTTGCGAATCACTTTTACCTGGTGGCGCAACAGCTGGGACTGAAGATGCCGACGAAGCAGCTGGCAGCTGCCGTGCGAGACAACGGGGAATTGGCGAGATCGTTGTGTGACAAACTGAATGCGCTGGTAAGTGCCATGCGTGATATTCATGACAGCCCAGCGATTAAAAAATTACGTCAAAATGGAATCAGAGCAGCCCATGCCAACTACACATCGCTTATCGAATATGTGGCCCGCTTGTTTGAGATTAAATCCCGGCTGTTAGTCGTGCGCGTAGAGTTGGGTTACCAGAAAAAGGTATCTAGCAGTGTCTTGCCAACTGATTTTTTGGCTCATTTAAAAAAGTTTCGTGCATCCTTGCAGCGGCATTCAATATTTGAACATTTGGTTGGCTACGCGATGAAAATAGAGCATGCTGATAAAAGAGGATTTCACGTGCACGCATACTTTTATTTTGATGGTTCCAAAGTGCAGCAGGATGTTTTACGCGGAAAAATGATAGGCGAACATTGGGAGAGCCTCATTCCGCATGACATGGGGCATTCTTTCAATTGCAATGGGAAGAAAAGTTATTTTTACAATGGTTTAGGCATGCAGAAATACAGCGACAGCGTAAAGCACCAAGGACTGATGTACGGTCTGGAATATATCATGAAGCGGGACAGTGCAGCACGAATCCTGTTGGGTGGTGCGCGCATTTTTATGAAAGGGATTCTGCCTAAGCTGCCTGCGAAAAAGAAGGGCAGGATTAGAGCACATGGTGCTGCTGAATTGCTGACGGTGAGCTCACAGCCCCGACAGTTCGTTCACGCCGCCGGAAGACGACGGTATTGGTGAGCGGTTTTCCTCCTGAATGTCATCGCATATCTTCAGCGATTCCCAATTAAAAAAATAGCTACCTGCCGTATGGTTTGAGAACGACCAGAACTCATTATAAATACGTCCATTTTATCGTCTCATGAAGGATTAAGTTATAACGGGTCTGGCAGTTTCTCATCAACTTTACCGGAGACTATGATGGAAATTGCAAAATGTAATGCAAACGGGGTTATTTACACTGCAGCAGCTTTTTCGCGCTTGCCGTTGGAAGAAATAGCGAGGAAACGTCACGCTCTGCAGTGCCCGGAGTGTGGCAGCAAAGCTTTTTACCGTGCCACGTCCTTTAATGGCAGTAGAACGTCTTGCTTTGGCGCACGGCCACACGCAGCAGGCTGTCATCTGGGTAGCCACGACTTGGCGCAATATGGTGATGATGCGTTATTCAATCCTGAACGCAAGATTATTGTGGATTTCAATTGCAGCACCACTGAGCCACCGGTATATGTTGCAGGCACAGAGCGTACCTGTCGTTCTGTTGAAGAGGGAGGCCGCGATCATGTTTTCATACATCGTCGCCTGAGTTCCTTGCTACGCATTTTGATTGAATTCCCGGAATTTCAGAATTCTGGTCAACTTTTACAGATACAGGGATATAGCGAAATCACTGCGCATGATTTTTTCATACCGCTGTTATACGTCACAGATCAGTGCAAAGGGCTGTTCAGGGGCTACTGGGGGGTCATCTCAAGCACTCAGTTTGCGGCGGATAAATCGCTGTGGCTGAACAGCGGCGGTCGAGAAAACATAAGCTTTTGCCTCGATTCAAAAATAGTTGATGCCATTACAAAACGGTACGGCATAGATGACCCTAAGGACCTTGCAGGCGCTTATATTTTAGTCTTTGGCACGCCCAGAATTTCTCAGCACAGGAAATTGCACATTATCATCGAGGCGCCAGAATATATGGCCCTCCGTTTTGCATAAAATCACTATGGAGCTCACTATGGATAACTCTCTGGAAATAATAAGCGCACTAAGCAGTGGCATAAATCCTCACACGGGTGAAACATACCCTGATGACAGCCCATATCATCATCCTCAAGTGTTAAACGCGCTTTTGATAGCAAAAGAGGCTCTGGCTCGAAATATGAAAACTGAAGCCCGTAAACAAAAACTCCCTAATAATGCCGGAAAAGCATGGGATTCGGAGGAACATCAGCGATTTGTTACTGCTTTTAACTCCGGCAAAACGACCAAAGAACTCGCGGTCGAGCACGGAAGGACTGAAGGAGCCATTTGCGCACGATTGATCAAACTTGGAAAATTGGAATTGCAACTGAGCGGGGGGCGAATATCAGTAAAACAAAACCAAGAATTCCATCAGCATGACCCGTGCGGAGTTGAATGACAGCAATGGCCCTCTTGCTTCGGTCAGCCAAGCCCAAGCTTGATCCCGTTCACCTGCAGATAGCCTA